>NZ_JBYVEB010000039.1:0-28470 GCF_058117085.1 Chryseobacterium sp. CG10_8
AAAATATAAATCTCATGTCGAAAGTCGTGAGATTTTTTTTGTAACTTTAAGGAAGAAAATTAAAAGTCATGACCAATATTATTTTACCTGTCGATTTTAGTGAAAGCACTGATGTTTTATTGAAAGGAGCAATTGATTTTGCGAGAAAAACACAAGGAAAAATTTTTATGATACATGTTGCACCTTCCGATATTGGATTTGCAATTGGTGACATGGGTTTTCAGTATTTTCCAGAAGTGGAGCAAATAGAGATTCAAGGTGAGTTGTCCGAATTACAGAGATTACAAGACCAAGTTTCTTCCGAAGGAATTGAGTGCGAACATCTTCTCAAACAAGGGGTAGCAAAGGATATTATCTTAGAATATGCTGAACAGAAGAAAGCTTCTTATATTGTAATGGGAAGTCATGGACGAAGTGGTATTTACGATGTTTTTGTAGGTAGTCTGACGAAGGATATCACTAAGAGTTCACCGATTCCTGTATTAGTAGTACCTTGTCACGAGTAGAAATTGGAAGTTAAATTTCTAATTTCATCATAATATCAATTTGTTCGTCGTCTCCCAATTTAAAGACGTGTTGACCGAATTCTACGAAACCATTTTTTTTATAGAAATTGATGGCTCTTTTATTGTTTTCCCATACAGCGAGCCAAATGTAATTAGACTTCCTAATTTTAGCTATCTCTAAGGCTTTGTTGTACAAAAGTTGTCCAATTTTTGCGCCATGATATTCTTCTAAAACATAAATTCTTTCCACTTCAGTGGAGTTATTATCTTGGATTTCTGTTTGAGAATCACCAAAATTGAGTTTCAGGTAACCTATTATTTCATTTGCATATTTTGCGAAATAGAATTCGGAGTTAGGGTTGGAGACTTCAGTTTGAAGAGCGCTAATGGAGAATTTGTCTTCGAGATAATTTTTCATATCCTCTTCTGTATTGTCTTTAGAAAAGGTTTCTTGAAAAGTCTGTCTTCCAATCTTCTGAAGTTTTTCAATATCTTGTTTATCTAATTTTACAATTTCGATTTCTTGCAAAAACATAGTATTGTGTTTTACGTTAAGGATAAATTCCAAAAAAAAACGCTTCCCGAAGGAAGCGCTATATTATGGCTTTTTGTAAATTTTTGGGTCGTAGTATGGGAACTTTCCTTCTGTAGGAGAGTGGTATTCCTTGTCTTTGTTATTTCCAAAAACAACAACTAAAACGTAGCACCAATATATAAATAGTGCGCAAGCGACTATAAATAAAATCCAGTTAAGTACGTTTCCTAAGGAGTCATACAATCCGAAAGACCACGTAAACACTTTGCTTAGAAATAACCAAAAACCCGTCATTATTTTACTTTTTTTAAATTAACTTTGCACAAATTTACTAAAAATGTTCAAATTACTTTCTAAGGAAAGCAATATTTTTTCGATTCCCGTCTATATTGGTATATTACTTTTGATTGTTCTTGGTTTTAATTTATTGAATTTTAGCTATATAAGTGCGGTTTCTGGAATCCTGACATTTGTTGGTATTTCGTTGGGATATTTTTGTTTCCATGCTATTGGCTTGAATTATCAGACGCATTTGCCTTTATTTCTCTATACTTTCTTTGTTATTGGATTTTATCCTGGATATTTGGATATAGGTCTTGCCGTTAGTTTGGTGATTAATGCTGTTTTGCTTCTGATATTGACGGATAAAGACGATGACCTGAGGCACAAATCCTATGTATTGATTGGGGCATTGTTGGCGATTAATTATATTTTTCTCCCAACGATGTGGCCACTCATTTTCTTTGTGTTACTCCATATCATAGGGACTTCTAACCGAGTTGGATTGCAAATATTCAGATTATTTTTTGGTGCTTTTTTGGTAAGTATAGTCTATTTTTCGATTGCTTTTTTTTATCATTGTAATGCTTGGGACGGGGCTTATTTTCCATTTTTTGGTTTTCATTGGGTGAAGGATTTGTCCAACCTATATCCGCTGATTCCCATTGCGTTATTTTTTGTTTATGCGGTCTTTGACCACTTTAGTAACTTTAACAAGAAAAGTCCAGTAAGTAAATTTAAATATTCTTTTGTTTTGACATTTACACTTTCCCAATTGATTACCATTTTTCTATATATGGGTAACCATTACGAATATCTGCTTTTACTCGCAGTGCCTGTGACCATCATTCTTAGTCGAGCTTTAAGGTTTTTACCCAAATATGTGTACAAAGAAGTTGGCTTGTTGGTGATTATTATTTGTTTGGTGCTGTACCGAATTTTTAACTACGTAACGTTTTTATAATATGATTAAAATTGAAGATAAATTAATCTCCGAAGATATTTTTACAGAAGAATTTGTTTGTAATCTAAGTCGATGCAAAGGAGCCTGTTGTGTTGAAGGCGATTCTGGAGCTCCGCTTGATGAAGAAGAAAAGCAGATTCTTGAAGATATTTTTGATAAAGTAAAGCCATTTTTGAGAAAGGAAGGGGTTGCAGCTATTGAAGAGCAGGGGACTTGGGTAATTGATTCTTATGATGGAGCTCCTGTCACACCGATGGTGAATGGTGAGGAATGTGCTTACGTTATTTTTGACGAAAATGGAGTGACCAAATGTGGAATTGAAAAGGCTTATGAAGAAGGTGCCGTGAATTGGCAAAAGCCAGTATCTTGCCATCTTTACCCCATAAGAGCGACAAAATATACTGCTTTTGAAGCGATGAATTATCATGAGTGGGATGTTTGTAGTCCTGCTTGTGAATTAGGAAAAGAGTTGAAAGTACCGGTTTACAAATTTTTGAAAACGCCACTGATCAGGAAATACGGTGAAGAGTTTTATACTATTTTGTGTGAAGCAGCGGAGGAATGGAAGAAGGAATTTGGGAAGTAGAAAGGCTTCAATAGGTTGAATAAACTTATAAGAATAAAATAAAAATTCCGGCGACCGAAGGTCGCCGGAATTTCTTTATCAATCCAAATATTACTTATTTGAAATCGGCATCAGAAACACCGCTATTCAATACAATATTACTTGTAGATAATTGCATCTCTTGACCTTGCATACTAATTTTCATTTCGCTTGGGAACTGGATTCCGTCCACTGATGTATATTTAGTAATAATCATTTCTCCCATTTCGTTTGGACCACGATATAATAATCCGGTTGAGGCATCAAAGTAAGACTTACCATCTTCATCTGCTAAGACATAGTAGTCTTTTCCACCTTCCGTTACTTTTTCAACGCTTTTGTAATCTGCAGCGTTCATAGATAAAGCATCGAATATTTTTCCTTTTTTCATCTCGGAAATTGCATCAGCTTGAAAATTTTGTTTTTGACCACCTTGAGACATATATCCTTTTTCCCCATCAAAGACTTGTACCATTTCTTGTCCCATCATAGATTGCACCATTTTGAATTTATTAGGAGCCATCTTCATCATTGTTCCAGTGATATCCATACCCATCATTTTCATACTGGTATTTGCTTTAACAGATTTAACTGCTTCTAATTTTGCTTTTCCACCTAAAGCTGTGATATACTTGTCAATCACTTGTTGAGGAGTAACTGATGCTGCGACTGCTGCAGTAGTTGCACCTGCTTTGTCGTCTTTTTTTGCACCTGCTTCCCAACCATCTTCAGGCATCAAAGTAGCTACAACTTTATCTTTGCTTAGATATTTTTTAGCAACAGCTTGGAGATCGCTAACTTTTAGAGTTTTGATTTTGTTTTCAAAATCAAGGAATGCATATGGATCCCTCTTATCCAATTGAGGTTGAGAAAGGGCGGATAACCAATAGTTGTTTTCTTTGATTCTGGTCTTGTAATCATTGATTTCCCCTTCAACGTATTTATCCAAATCCTTTTGTTCTGGTCCTTTTTCAATTACTTTTTTAACTTCATCAAGAGCAATTTTAGTTAATTTATCAACGTTTTCCGGACCGCAAGGGAACTGGATGCTGAAACTATAAGAACCATAAGGTGCTCTACCCATTCCTCCGTTAGCACTTGTTGTATATACTCCTCCTGCTTCTTCACGAAGTTTTTCGGTCATTTTGATTTTAACTACACCGCCCAAAGCTCTTAGAGCTGCATCATCTTTTTCATTATAAGGAGCTTCTCCAGTATAGGTAATTTGTACGGTAGATTTTGGATCTTTTCCTTTCTTATAGGTTCTGTTGATATCTCCTTTCAACTGTCTATAACCATTGTCAACAAAAGTGGTAGATTTACCAGTTGTTGGTAAACTTGCCAAGTACTGAACCGCCATATTTTTCATTTCATTATCGTCAATATTTCCAACGAAATAGAAATGGAAGTTACCAGCGTTTCCGAATTTTTGCTTATAAATATCGTAAGCTTTTTGATAATCCGTTTTATCCCAATCTTCTTTCAGAGGAATGATATTGGTAAATCTTGGATTTTTTTGATTCATATATTTCATGTGTTCATTCATGAAATAGAACTGTGGATTCGATAGAATGTTATCAAGGAATGCAGATTGTTTTGTTCTAAATGCATTGAAACTTGCAGGATCATTATTAAGTCCTGTGAAGTATGCATAAATCAATTCCATCATGGTTCCAAAATCTTTCTTTGTAGAATTTCCAGAGAATCCTTCAAAAAGTCCACTGATAGAAGGGTTTACAGAAACTTGTTTTCCTGCCAAATAGTTGGTGATATCATTTTTGGTATAACCATTAACACCAGCTTCACTTAAAGCTCCTAATGCATGTTGAGTAATAAGAATGTCTTTGTCACTGATTAGAGAGCTACCTCCTAAACTTCTTGCATTGAAAATGATTTCATCATCTTTGAAATCAGTTTTTTTGTAAGTTACTTTTACACCATTACTTAAAGTAAGTGTTGTAGTACCTAATTTAGCATCTGTTTCAGTTTTTGTAATGCTTCCAGTTGATTTGAAAGGTTTTACAATATTCTTGATCGTTTCTTTAGCTTTGTAAGGTTCTAATTTTGCAACTTTTACATCGTCTAAAACTTGGATTACTTGCTGTTTTGTTGGTTGCGTAATACTTGCCTTTTGAGGGCCTGTAATAATGACAACTCTACTATCATCTTTGACATAATTTTTCAAAACATTATTGGTCTGATCAAGCGTGACTTTTGGTAAGTAAGCTTTCTGTTGTTCGTATTCCCATGCAATACCTGGAATTGCTTCGCCTTCTAAGAAGTTGTTAATGTACTCGTATACCAATCGATTACTTTCCATTTTATCCCTATTGTTATATGAATCTTCGTATTGAGATAAAATTTCTTGCTTTGCGCGATCTAATTCAGTTTGTGTAAAACCAAATCTTTTTGCTCTTTCGACTTCATTCATTAAAACCTTTAGAGCGTCCAATTGACCACCGTCTTTGGTCATTGCCATTCCTTGGAAAGCTTCTTTGGTTCTGCCCCAGCTTCCACCGTGATATACATATCCATATGTGAATGGAGGATTGTTGGACTCAACCATTTCATTATAACGATTATTAATCATGGTTGCCACAACACTTTCAACGATGCTTTTCTGATAATCTGCAAGTGTTACATCCGGTTTGTAATTGTCAGAATCTTTCATTACAAATCTAACAGATGAACTTGTGGCATCTGGATCACTTTCTATCGCAACCAATGTTTCCGCATGGTTAGGAATGTCGTAAGTAGCTCTTGCTCTTTCTTTTGTTGGATTTTTGTAAGAGCTAAAATTAGCTTTAATCTTTTGTTCGATTTCATCAACGTTGATGTCTCCAACAACAACTAAAGCCATCAAATCTGGACGATACCAATCTTTGTGGAACTGTCTCAAAACTTCAGGTTTGAAGTTTTCCAAAATTTCTTTTTTTCCTATTGGAAGGCGATCAGCATAATGTGATTTGTACATCATCAAAGGAAGCCATTTGTCCATCATTCTTTTATCTGGACCAAGACCTAAGCGAAGTTCTTCAAGAACAACTCCTCTTTCTTTGTTGATCTCATCATCTGTTAAAGTAGCATTGAAAGCCCAATCTTCCATTACTTTGAGCCCAAGATCCAAATTTCCTGGCTTGTCGAGCGGAACAGGTAGCATGTACACTGTTTCATCGAAGCTGGTGTAAGCGTTCAAGTGTTGTCCGAATTTGATTCCGACAGATTCCAAAGCATCAACCAATTTGTTTCCAGGGAAATTTTTGGTTCCGTTAAAATTCATGTGTTCCATGAAGTGCGCAAGTCCTCTCTGATTGTCGTCTTCCAAGATAGAGCCAGCGTTAATGGCTAATCGGAATTCGACTTTTTTCTCAGGTTTTACATTTTTCTTAATGTAATACTTCATTCCATTAGGAAGTGTACCAATTCTGACTGCTGGATCAGTTGGGATGTTCTGCGCTGTTCCCAGCGAAAACATCATCATGCTGACCATCAGTGATAAAAGAATTTTTCTCATAAATGATCTATTGTTATGTTTTTTTATTAGGATCTAAAAATAGAATAAATATCACTTTATATAACTATGAAATTAGTTAAATATTGTTAAAGGTGACAAAAATAATCCGCAGGGGTTTCCTGCGGATTATTATATGGTGTCGATAAAATTTCGAAAATTAGTTTTTCAAAAGTTCTAAGAATTCATCATGAGAAATTGGAGTTTCTTGTTTTTTTGATTTTTCCAAGATCACCTCTTTCAATTTGTTCATAGATACTTCTGAGAAGATTTCTCTTGATTGATTTTCGTCTTTCAACATATCAATCGCATATTTTTGGATTTCTTCGTCTGGTAAGTGGTGGATTCCGTACATTGCTAATTGGTTTCTTACCAATTGCTCTGCTTGTGCGATCATATCTGGATAATCCACTTTGATTTCGTTATCGTTCAATAATTTTCCTTCAACGATTTGAGCTTTGATTGCAGGTCTTTCTTTTTCTAAGATTTCTTGCGCTTGAGCTTCGTCGTTGATGTTTTGATTAGAATGTACTAACCATTTAACCAAGAAAGTTTCTGGCAATTTAACTTCTTCTTTCTCGTTAACTTGCTCGATGATTTTGTTAACGAAATGGATGTCAGCGTTTTGTTGGAAGTATTCATCTAATTCAGACTTTACTTTTTCCTTCAATTCTTCTTCTGACTTGATGTTGTCTTTTCCGTATACTTTATCAAAAAGATCTTGATTCAATTCATGGTTTTCTAATCCATAGAAGTCTTTCACTTTTACTTCTATTTCATTGTGGTGAAGATGCTCTGCTTCGGCTTTGCTGAAACCTAATTCTTTTGCTAATTCTTCGTTAGACTGTAATGTTTCTTTGGTTACTTTAACCGTACCATCCATCTTCAAACCTTTCACCAATCCGAAAGCTTCTTTTCTTTCTGCATTGATTGTTACATTTTTTGGATGGTGGTGGTGTTCTCCTTCTGCATCTTCTTCAACAATCTGAGTTACTTCCAAAGCAACATAAGAATCGTCACCAATAGCATCTTGAGGAACTTGAGTTGCAAAACGCTTCTGCATGTTCTCAATAGATTGGTTGATTTCTTTATCCCCAGCTTCTACTTTGTAATGAGGAGCCTCGTATTTTTCTAATTCGATTTTGAAGTCAGGTTCGTAACCAATTTCAAACTGAACTAAGTGCTGATCCTGATCAAAATTCAATTCGTTTTCAACCATAGGAACTGGTTGTCCAACTAAACGAATATTGTTTTCAGTCACATATTGATTAAGAGTATCGTTGATTAATTTGTTAATTTCATCAAAAGCAATCGCTCCTTCATATTGTCTTTTCACCATGCTCATTGGTACTTTTCCTTTTCTGAATCCAGGAATCTGAGCATTTTTCGCGTAATTGTGAAGTTGTTTTTCAACTTTATCCTTATAATCAGCTTTGTCGATCGTAATGGTAAGTTTTGCACTTACTTCATCGTGATTTTGTGCGGTAATATTCATACTTTTTTATTGAATTTTTCAGGTTGCAAAAGTAAGCATTTTTTGTTAAATAATTGAAATTGATTGTATAAAATGGTGTTAAATAGTTGGAATATTTTTAAACAATTTTTATCCGATAGGGTATTGAAGTCATTTACGAAATTAGTTTGTTTGTCCAGACCATTCATAACTTCAATGGAAATTACTTCTTACTGAGAATGAGATTTGTAGTACGATCTTTGGAGATACTTTTTTACTTTACTATATCGGTTAGCTGTATTCTTATTTGAAATTTGTTGAAAAGAACCACCTTAAGAATTTCAACGCAAGGTTCGCAAAGGTTATAGAATACTATTGTGTTGATATAATTCGCAAAGGCACTTTGTTTAGCAAAGTATGATTGCTTTGTAGCTAAATGTTAGCGCCTTTGTGAACTTAATAGTCTCGAGACTAATTTGAAATATCAAAATAAGCAACAGCGTCTGTTTCTCCACCTTGGGTACTTCCAAAAGTAGTGCCTGTTTGCGTTTCATCGACTGAGATGGCATCGTGAATGATATCAATTTGTACTCGTGGTTGATTTCCGTTTTCGGCTTGGATGACATGCCAGTGAGTCAGCAGTCCAACTTTCTTTCCGTCGCTTCTTGTAGAGGAGCTGTCATCAATTCGAAAAATTTGAATATTGCTATCCAAGAAATCGAAAATGATAAAATGTTCGTCTTTGGCGTCGATAATATCCTGAGTCACGTCTTCGTTTTCGTTTTTGAAAACCATAGAAACAGTGTAAATACCACCATCATCTAACGTCATTATTGGATTCTGAACCGAATTAGCAGTGTAATTGTAGGTTTTGACAACGCCTGTTGCGTCTTCCTTAACGTGAAGAATGATATTGGAAATGTCTTCCTGAGAAAGCACGTCTTCATTTTCATCTGCTCTTCTACAAGAAACAAATAGCATTAGACTTAGTGTGAGAAATAATATTGTTTTTAGTTTCATTTTTTTAAGTTTTATTTTTTATTTTTGAGTTTCGGGTTTCGAGTTTTTTCCATCATCCATCATCCATCATCCATCATCCATCATCCATCATCCATCATCAGTCACATCTTAAACTACCCCGTCTGCCGAATTTTATTCGGAATCCACCCCTTCAGAGAAGGGGAATTTTAAAAATTCAGCTTGACATTCAACACGATGTTGCGTCCCATTTCGTAGGAAAAATAACGCAGTCGATTGAGATAATCTTTATAGTTTTTATCAAAAACATTTGTAATGTTAATTCCAATATAGAGTTGCTGATGAAGTTGCAACCCTGCTTGAACATTCCAAAGCGAGTAACTTGCAGGTGGCGTTGAAAGGTCCAAAGTTTTTGTGACTTCTTCTCCATTTTCATAAATAGAAATTTCTTGATTGTAAACAGGAAATCTCTTTTGTTGCATAACGTAGCGATTTTCCACTTTTACAAAGAAGTTTTTCCACTTGGATTTATATTCCAAGCTATTACTGAAGTTAGTTGGCATCATCAGGATCAAGGGCACATTGTCTGTCTCATTTTGCCCATAGACATAGGTGAAATTTCCACGATAATTAAAATTCTTAGTTAATTTCCATTGAGCGTCAACATCCAAGCCAGCCATTGTTGCGTCAATTTGCATGTAAGTCCAAACTGGGAAAACACCCCGAATGGTATTTTGGATACCCGTTGGAATTTGAGTGATGAAATTTTTAGTTAAAAATAAATATGGGTTGGCAGAGATTTCAAGGCCTTCTAAAGCGCTAATTTTGCCCGAAATTTCGAGGTTGAATTGGTTTCCGTTTTCGTTTTTAAGGTGCATATCGCCTTCTTCCAAAATCGCCGCCGAATGATGAAGTCCGCCTGCAAAAAGTTCAGCAATATTTGGTGTTCTCGAAACTTTTGAGTAGTTGATTTTGGTTGTGAAATGTTCAGTTGGCTGAAATTCTAAACCAATATTTGCAGAAAAGTTCTGAAATGGAAGTTGAGGATTTGTAAAAACTCGGTTTTCCGAAGTGGATACATAAAATTCTGAATAATCGTCTGCATAACGCTCTTCCCAATCACTTTTATCATACCACATTTTGACGTTATACTTTGTGAAATCATATCGCGCACCAATCTCTGTCCTTAGAGATTCCGAAATTTTAGTTTTAAAAATTGAATATAATCCCCCAAAATATTTGTGATAGTTGGGGATTAGACGTTGTGCTTGCGTTTCTGTAGTTGAATAATTGTACTGATATCCTAAATCAAAACCAGTCTCTAAACTGAACTTCTCTCTTTCAATAAAATCGTTGACATTTAGCTGATTGGTAAAAAGTTCCAAATCGAGCGCAGGAACATCGTACAATTCACCTCTTCTTACATCATACTCTTTTCTATGGTTGTACTGAAAGCTGTAATCTGCCGAAATTTTCCCCCATTTTTCTAATCTTTTGAACCCTGAAAGTTTTGCTAAATGATGAGCGATTTCCTGTTTTGGATTTTCAATCGAGTAGGAGAAGTCTCTTTGGTAAATGGGCTCATCTGAAGTTAGAGCGGTATAGAAATCGTTGGGATTTCCAAGGTCAGAGCCTCTGTAGATTCCAATTTCTTGGTTGGTTAACGAATAATCGAATGCTATTCCTTTTAAGAAAGTGTTGTTCTGAACCGTGAAAGCAAACGAATTTCCTTGTAATCCTGTGTTGTAAAGACCATATTCTGGCGTGTGTAAGTCTCCCAATTTCTTGAACCCACCATTCGTCTTGATTGCCCATCCGTTTTTCCAAGTTTTGATGAGGTTCATGTCCAATCCGATTCCTCTTCCATTGGATATTCCAGAAAGATTGATGGCTCCTTTTATTGTATCTTTTTTCTTGAAGATATCTGGTTCCAAAACGACCACTCCTCCTACAGAACCGCTACCATATTTTAAAGCAGAAGCACCTTTAATCACATCTATATGATTGAACTGGTTGATATCAACATTAGGTGCATGTTCGACTCCCCATTCTTGGTCGGCAAGTTTTACACCATTATTCAGAATGGTAACTCGTTCGCCGTAAAGTCCATGGATAACAGGTTTTGCAATGTTATTTCCTGTTTTTAGGGTTGTTACGCCTGAAATTTTACTTAATATATTTCCTAAATTTTCAGTTGAATTTTTAGAAATTTCATCATTATCTAATGTTTTGACAATGACACTACCATTGCTTTTGAGGTTTCCGTGGATGGTTACGGTTTCTAATTGTCGGGTGTGATGCTCCAAAAGAATTGTAATCTCCAGATTTTCTTTCACACTAATTTCTTCAGAATATGGGTCGCATCCTGGGTGTAAAGCAGTAAGTGTGTAATTTCCTGAGGGTATTTTTTTGAAGACAAATTCACCTTTGCTATCAGTATGTGTTGTGAAAGTCCCAACCTGTATTTTGGCGTTTTTTTGTGGTGTTTTGTCGTGGAAATCTATGACCTTGCCTTGTATCGAGTAGTTTTTTTGTGCTTGATAAAAGGTTATTCCCAAAAGGAAAACCAATAATTTTAAAATGGATTTCATGAATGACTTTTTTTCTGAAAAATTTCAGAGTTAAATGATTTTGGTTGTTACTAACCATTTGTGTTTCATTAATGTAAAGTCTTTCTTTGTAGAAAAAAAACTTTAGACTTAAATTTTAAAATTACTGGGAGGTCCTCGTAAGCTGACCGAAGCTGAATTTTGAAAATAGTAGAAGTTGTAAATCCCCTTGAAATCAAGTTTTAAAAAATTGAATTGGGTCAACTGGTAGTTGAATTCTTCTGGAAGAAGCGTATTGCCGTGCTGAAGTAGATAACAAGATAGACAATCGGAGAACTCCTGTTTGAATTCTCCTTTCGAGATGCAATTCTTTTCTCCTTTGAATTGAAAATCCTTAAAGAATTCAGCGCTGCTGTGATTATGGAAATTTTGTGCAAAAAGAGACAAAAAAAGATACATCCCTAACAAAAGGGTTGCAATGATCTTCTTATGTTGTCTTTCCTGTTTCAAACTTTTGCAAAGCTATATTTTTTTTGCAAAAAGTCAACGGTAGAATTTTATTAATAGATATTATCTAATAGATTGCTGCAAAAGGATCTTTGTCTGATTTAGGCTTATTCCATTTATATTGGTGAGTCCAATAGGCTACTTTCATGCTTAGAATTCCCAGACCTGCTCCAAAAAGAACATCAGAAATATAATGCTTGTTGTTTGCGATTCTCATAACGCCAATTCCGCTGGCAAAACCATAGGAAACATATGGAACCCAACGATACTTTTCTCCATATTCCATCGACAACAAAGTTGCTCCAGCAAAAGCATTGGCGGTATGCCCGGAAGGGAAGGAGTAATGTGTTCCATCTGGACGGGTAACATCAAGAGACTTCTTTAGGACGAAGACCATCCCCATATTGATGATTTGTCCTTTTACCATAATTGCAGTTCGGTTTTTCCAATCGGTTCGAGGTTGCATCCCCAGCCAATCAAAAGCATAGGCAGCAACAAAAGGAGCGTACATTGCATAGTCATCAAAATGATTTTCAAAACCAAAAAGATGTTCATCGCGTTCTTCTTTAACTTCAGTTTTAAGACTCTCGTCTTCACCTAAAGTGGACAAGAGTCCTCCTGCCATCAAACTGACAGGTACAATGAGTTGTTTGGTTTTAAAATTATAAACCTTTTGATTTGGGTAAAGAGAATCTCTCTTTGTTTGTCCATTTATTCCCATAGTTATACACAGGAATAAAAGAAAAATTGTGTTTTTTTTCAGCATATAGTGGGCTATAATTCGAAGTGAATTTTACTAGCAAAAATTTAGCCACAAAAAGATAAATATGTGTTTTTTTTATCGTTTGTTGTAGTTTTGAAGAAATTAATCCTCAATTTGCAGGGCGATGTCTTCCCATTCCTGCATTACTTGTGCTAATTCTGTTTTTATGTGATTGTACTTTTCTAGTTCTTTTTCGGACGGATTGGTTTTAGCGAAAATGGCCTCCAAATTAGCAATCTCTTTTTCGTAATCCGCAATTTTTTCTTCCGCTTTTTTTAGCTTATTCTGAAGTTGCTTTTGTTCTTTTGTCTGAAAGTTTGAATTGGTTTGAATTGGTTTGAAATCGTTTGAAGTAGTCTTCTCAATGTCTTCTGTCTCGGTTCTCGTATCTTGTATCTCGGTTCTCGGTTCTTGGTTCTTGTTATCCAACTTCGCTTTCTCCGCAGAAATTTCTCTGATACTCTCACTTTGACGGTACTCTAAATATTCATCGATATTGCCTAAGAATTCTTTCATTTTTCCATTTCGGAATTCAAAGATTTTGTTCGCCATATCTTGCAAAAATTCACGGTCGTGAGAAATAACAATCAGCGTCCCCTCAAACTTTTGCAACGCAATTTTAATAATTTCTTTGGACTGAATATCCAAGTGGTTAGTAGGTTCGTCCATAATCAACGTATTGAATGGACGAAGTAATAATTTACATAAAGCCAAACGGTTACGTTCTCCTCCGGAAAGCACCTGCGTTTTCTTGTCAACATCTTCTCCAGAAAACAAGAAGCTTCCTAACAAGTCCCTAACTCTTGGTCTGGTTTCCTCCGTTGCAGAATCTTCCGCTTCTTGCAAAACCGTTTTTCCTGGTGTTAAAACCTCTTCCTGATTTTGGGCAAAATATCCAATATTAACGTTATGACCTAACTTCCATTCACCGGAATAATCTTTAATTTCGCCAGCTAAAATTTTCGCCAAAGTCGTTTTACCCTGACCATTCTGTCCAAGCAAAGCAATCCTATCTCCACGTTCTACAAAGAAATCTACGTCATCAAAGACTTGTTTGTTTCCATAAGATTTACCAAGATTTTCGGCTTCAAAAATAATTTTACCCGGAACAACACTTTGCACAAATCGAATATTAAATTTAGAAACATCGTCGTTCTCAACCTCAATTCTTTCAATTTTATCTAATTTTTTGATAAGTGACTGTGCAAAACTCGCCTTGGTTGCAGAAGCTCGGAAACGGTTGATATTCTCTTCCATTTGCTTAATCTCCGCATCCTGATTTTTCTTGGCTTGGGTCAGTTTTTCCTTACGGTCTTTTCTCAGTTCAAGATATTTGGTGTAGTTGGCTTTATAATCGTCAACTTTTCTATTATTAATGTCGAAAGTTCGGTTACAAACCGCAGTCATAAACTGCTTGTCGTGACTCACCAATACAATCGCACCGCTGTAATCCTTCAAGAAATTTTCTAACCAAATGATGGACTCCATATCCAAGTGGTTGGTAGGCTCATCGAGAAGTAATAAATCATTATTTTGAAGAAGTAGTTTCGCCAATTCAATTCTCATTCGCCAACCTCCAGAAAATGTATCAGTAACCCTTTCAAAATCATCCGCTTTGAAACCCAAACCTAAAAGCACTTTCTCCACATCACCTTCTAAGTTATAGGCATCATGATGATGAAGCAAATCGTTAAGGTCGGTCATTCTGTGAATCAAATCGTGGTATGCATCACTCTCGTAATCGGTTCTTGTGGCTAATTGTTCATTAATTTCTTCTAACTCTTTTTTCCAAGAATTAATTTGTTCAAAGGCTTGTAAAGTCTCTTCCCATACGGTTCGACCCTTTACAAACTCCAAATCCTGCTTAAGGAAACCAATGGTAATATTACCTTCAGGCACTACATTCCCCTCATAGAAGTTAATTTCTCCTGAAAGAATTTTTAAAATAGTCGATTTTCCCGCACCGTTTTTCCCTACCAAACCGATTTTATCGTTTCTTTTGATAGTAAAATTGGTATCGCGGAACAAATAATTTCCCGAGTGATGAAGTCCTAAACCTTGAACTGATAACATAAATAATGTATGATAATTGATGAATGATTTTCGACGTGCAAAAGTAGGAATAAAAAAGGGAAATTAACTTGTGCCGAAACGACAGGAATTATTTTCCCCAAAAAGTCCATTCAGTTCCATTAAAAACACACACCAAATCATTGGTTGTATCATACAGCATGGTTCCAGGTTCTGGATTAGTGATGGTACTCCAAGGGCTTTCGCTTTTTGGTAAAACAAGAGCTTTGTTAGGTGTGTTGATTGCCAAGATACCTATAGGAGCATTACTTGGATTTCCAATTACACTACTGCTTTTGGTTCGGTCACCATTTTCTTGTAATGCGTTTATTTCCGAAAGGTCAACACTTCCTGTTTTCACGGAAAGATCTTGCCAAGAGCTACCATTGTAATACATTACTTTTTTGTCTACAGTACTATATAAAATGGTTCCCGCTGAGTGTTGAACTACGGTAAGGTTCTCTACCCAAGGTAGAATAATTCCTTTGTTAAGATTTGGACTGAAGTCTACCGAAGCAGATCCGTCAATTGTTTTCTTACCTCCGAATGCAACTTGAGCGAAAGTTAAGTTGATACAGAAAAGAAGAATGAGTGTTTTTATTTTTGTCATGTTTTTTTATTTAAGGTAGTTAAGGGATCGCTTTTTGTTGAAGACAAGACCAAGTATTGCCATCAAACATTTTCATACAATTAGCATTTTCATCATATACTAACATTCCTTTTACTGGTTGAGGAATATAGGTGAGAATATTTTCTCCCATAGGAATTTTGGAAACAACCAAGCCTTTTTCTTTGGATTCTAAAATAAGGATTCCGTTTTTCTTGGTAGTATTTCCTCCATTTCTTTTTAAAGAAGATATCAATACATCACTACTTTTAGAAGTTCCTGTTGTTAATGCAGGTTTGTAGCAATCACCTCTTTGTACGGTAATGGTTTGAGTAAATGTTGTTTTGTTTCCAGAAGCATCAGTTGCTAACCATTTGATGGTATTGATTCCAGTCTGAAGCTTCCAACCTTGTAAAGTTGTCAAATTAGTCGCTATACCATTTATTTCTTTTATATCCAAAGTTGTTATGGTTCCACTATTATCTGCAACTTTTCCAGTAGTTGTAGTTCCACTCGTCCATACTCCTGTTGTTACATCATACGTGGCGTCACCTATCGCATATTGACAATAATCTGTTTGAATTGTGGAATCCGATACATTGAAGATTGGTGGAATAACATCTGCATTTGACAAAATATATACTGGGTCATTTTTATACAATGTATAGGTGTCACTCGTAGAGTTTACGGTGTAAGGTTGACCATCAACTGTTGGATCTCCATTATACTTGTACCAAGTTCCAGTTGTAAAATAACCAGGAGTTACTTGTCCATTGTTAGCTGTATCAAAATTACCAATTGGGATTACTTGTACAGATTTGCTATCATCAAAGAGGGACATAGTTCGGTTCCAATCGGTGCTTGAGTAATTGTTTCTAAAATCAAAATTGCTACCATAATATAGTCTATTATAGGTATTTCTAAATTTAAAAATAATAGAATACAAGTTATAAATCTCCTTTCTTTCGGCATTAGTATCATAACCCAATTCCCACGCAGATGGTTTAATACCTGTTCTACCACCATTATTGATTGAAATATCATATCCCAATTCTCCAAACTCCCAAACCATTCTTGGTCCTGGTAAAAACATATTGAAGGCAGCCACTAGCTTTAGGCGGTTGGATAAATAAGCGTCGGTATTGTCGTTATTAGCTCCATAATTTTTAACTTGATATCCTATCCTTTCTTCATCGTGGCTTTCCATATAGCTCATGTAATTGGCATAGGTGAAGCCTCTGGTAGTATATAAACTCTTTGTAAAACTCCTATTTTCATTCCCTTCTGCCATTTTAATCCAATCCGATTGTGGACCAGAACCAGACCACATCATGATTCCATGGTCAGCTAAAACTCTATCTTCTGCATCTTCAGCTAAATGTTCGAAAATAGCATAAGTCCCAGGATGACTAGTCCACATTTTATTGACCAATCTTTTAAGGATTGCCACTCTACACGCATCATAAGAACTCGCCCAAGGGTCGGATGGATCTGGGTCAGCTTGCGTGAACCCTTTGGTAAAGTCAAAACGGAAACCATCAAATTTAAACTCGGTAATCCAATAGTCCAAAATGCTATCCATCATATCCTTAGTATTACTACTTGCGTGATTCCAGTCAACTCCCCAATGTCCCCCAGAATCATATACCGCCTTATGTGTTGGATTGAACCAAGGGTTGTCATCTGCAGGTCTATTTAATGTGTTATTCCAATACATCATAGCATTGGGGTTAGAGTAAAAAGCATGATTCAAAACCAAGTCATTAACAACTGCTATCCCTCTTTTATGAGCTTCGTCAATAAATTCCTTTAAATCATTAGCGGTTCCATATGCTTTGTCTGCTGCAAAATAGTAATTGGGATTATATCCCCAGCTGTTATTACCTTCAAACTCGGATATCGGCATTACATGGATGCAATTAATTCCAAGGTTTTTTAGATAATCAAGTTTAGCGGTGGCTGCTTTATAAGTGCGCTCTGGGGTAAAGTCTCTAAAATGAAGTTCGTAAATATTAAGATTGTTTTGTGAAATTATTGGAGCAAAATTGGGGAGCTGCCATTGGTATTCAACGTTGTTAAGTTGCAAAACAGAGGCTCTGCCATTTGTTTCACCTGTTGGATACTGTATTAGGTTCGGATATACTGCTGAGGAAATATATTGGTCTTCAGGATCAGAAACTTTGTGTGCATATGGATCACCAATTCTTATAGTTCCATCAATTAAATATTGATAAACATATTCATCCACTTGAGGAGAGGGGAAATCAGTGGAAGGATTTAATGTGATCCACCAATAATCGCCATCTTTATTAAGTTTATAATCTTCTGAAATTTGCCAATTATTAAATTCTCCGATGAGATAAATAATATTTTTTGCTGCAGAGGTTGAAGTAAAAATGCCACCACTACAATCACTATAATCATAAGTTGTTGAAGTCGGTGTGTGTAGTACAAATGTAACTTCACCAGTATTTGGGAAGTCGTAATTAACACCGCGTTTTGCGCCTACAGGAAGCGTTGCTATTATTGGAGGATTATAAGCCCTTATTTGAAAAGTTTTGTACTTGGTAACTCCATTAGAGGTTGCACTTAATTTAAAGTAATGAAGATTGGTGTCCGTAAGGGTGTGAGTATATACAAAATTGGTCAATGTTGACTGATTATTAATCGCTGAAATGACATTTCCATTGGAATCAGTTTCTTCTAAAGTCCAATTGGGTGTCATATTAGAAGTGGCTTTGATATCAAAAGGAGTATTGATTGGTACCAAGTAAGGAGAATAGGATGGGTTGTTCATCAGGAAGTAAAATCCTAGATTAATATTGACATGATAATTCGCGCCACTATAATCTTCTTTTAAACTTCCGTTTCCGTTTCTGAATAGAAAGTTAAGGGCAAAGGCATCATTATTTGTTCCTAAAGCATAATAGGTATCCACACTTGGAAGCGTGATTTGCCATAGATTAGTTCCAATATTAGTCATTTCTCCAACACCATCGTCTTGACCCCAATTTCCAACAGAATTAGAAAATCCAGTTGAGCCTACCGCATCTGTCCCCAAACCTGAATGGAAATAGACCTCAGTTGCTCCAGCTAAAGCTGTTCCAGTAGCATTCAAAGTAACGGTAATGTTTTCGGTTCTTGTAGGATAGGAAGGCGATACGGTTACAATCCCATTGAGGATTTGCTGGTCTACAACTGTAAAGGTCGCTTTGTAATTATTCCCTGAATTGTTGTCAGTCTTAGTTCCTTCATTAGTGTCTGAGGTAAAGTACACCTCCAGAATATAGTTTCCGGCACTAAGGTTACTCAGAACATTAATTCCGGCAGACTCTGTTTTCCATCTCTGGTTGTTGGCGTTTCCATCCATATTGTTGGCGCTCCAAGGTAGATTTACCGCATTAAATATTGGCGCACTGTCTGTCGCTTTGTAGATTCTATAATACATGGTGGCGCCAGTAACATCACTACTACCATCTTTCCATGTCTTAACTTCTCCGCCTTGAAGATAAAAGGATGAGGTGGGACTAAAAGTTCCCAAATTGCCCGAAAAGTCAGGATTACTTGTACTTGATTGTGCATCGTAGTATTGCAGAGACGAAGTTTGCAATACAACAAAGGATTGATAGATTCCTGTTCCAGCACTGACGAACACTACTCCAAAAAAGAGGAGTAGATAAGTTAGAATGTTTTTTTTCATAAAAATAGAGACGCAAAATTAACTATTTTCATCTATAGTTAAATATTAGATGAAGAATAATTATTGATTCTGTCTTTTGATTGATGATGATTTAAATCATGCCTGATTTTTGACATAAGCTTACCAAAGTTGTTAAAAAGAATTTAGTGTCTTTTTGTACGCTTCCAATGTTTTCACTCTCGCTTCTTTATGACTAATCATTGGTTTGGAATAGTTTTTTGTACCCATTTCGAAGATCGAGGTTCTATAAGAATTAGTGTGATTGTTTTATTATTATGTTTTTTTACGAATATTTTAGATTACATATCTGTCTTTAAAATAAAAGTACCAATCTATGGCAATAGTAATTTGCCTAAAAACCCAAACCAAATAATGCATCCAAGAGTTCCACCAATTAATCCTGCAATGATGAATGTAAACCTTTGATTAATTGGGATGAATTTGAAAATAACAATAATGGATATTGTTAATCCAGTCATTGCTGTTCCAAGTATGAAAGACCAGAATGGAATTTGTAATGCTTTAGCAATTTTTATTTCATCCATCTGCTGACTATACTTTCCGACAATAAAATAATCCATTATCCACATTAAAAAATTAGCTACTTGTCTTAACCAAAAAAAAGAAAGAAATATAAATATCCAAAATTTAAAACTTAACTTACTCATTATGTAAATATTTCTTTTGAATGCATATAAAAGAATAAAACCCAAACTTCCTGTAAGCATTGTTTGAATTGGCCCTCCTAAATTAATGAGTAGATTTTCCCATTTATAAACTTTTCTATAATTCTCGTTATGTATTACATTTGTATATGCGTAATGTACTTTAGCGTCTAAACCTAACAGCTCAACAAAAAAGAAATGTCCAAGTTCATGTGAGATTGTACCTGCAATTGTTGCCAAAATAAATCCGAAGATCAACCATACTAGAAGTTTTTTATCTATTTTAAATGAAATTATTTTTCGAAGCATGATTTTTTTAAGTGTTAGAAAGTATAGGGTAATATTACGTATTAATTCTGCAATTCTTTCAAAAATCATAATAAGATGAAAATTTGATTATTAATATTGATTGCTCCGCATATAATGTGTAGCAATCAAATGAGTTAGTCAAAAGGCTGTTAAAGGTTATGTGAATTAATATAACACTTTGTTTAGTTGATCAATTGATTTATTGTGTAAGAAATTAACATCATTTTCTACATTGTTCAAAATATGAAACAATTTTTGGTTGCTGCTATTGTTTGCTTTTAATGACTCAAGAATTGTAAGGATTTCTGCTGTTGTTTCGTCATCGAATACCTTTTCGTTAATTTTGTTGTCTTTGTAATTATGATATAGACTGTAGATTTTCGGCATCAGTAATGCTATTTTTACCGCGTCAGAATAAGAAATATTGCAATTGTAGAAACTCGTATTATAATAATACTCAATAAATATACTTCATGCCAAAGAAACTTTCTTTAAGAATACTATCTCTAATATCGTATGTGATGGCATCATTAAAGTATGATTGGTAGGCATTTCCTGCAATTTTTTGAGCATTTTTTTCTGCACAAGGCTTTGGATCATCAGGATCTTCCGGCTGTGGACCTTCACCAGGGGTGGGTGGAGTAGGTGTATCTGGATATATATTTTGGCTTTGTAATAGCGGGAGTACGACAATTGCTGGAAGAAAACAACATCGGCTTGTATAATTACTATGTAATTTTGATAAGATTGCTTTCTTTTCTTCCGATGGTGTCTCCGCTAGAGAAATATAATCACCAATAGATATCGCCCTTTTTTCTAGAAGATCTCTTGATATTGTGTAATCACTAAAAGGATCGGTTTCATCAGATAGTGGTTTTGTGTCATATACGCTATGATTTATTGCTGAGTAAATTGTAAGGTTGTTATAATTTTCATAAATTTTTGAATAGAAAATTGAGTAGTTAATTTCTGCAAAAGAGGGGCCGACGCAATAAGCAGTAAGATGAGGTACTATTTGAAAATCTCCCCCGTCATTTTTAGTAAAAAAACTATGCTCTAATCTTCCATTCTTGTAATGATAAAGTGATATCGCTTTTAAGTTTTCTAAGTTAATATCTGATTTACCGTCTTCTGTACCAGTTGTGTACAGTATATATCCTCTAAGGTTTGTAATGTCTTTCGAGCCAGTCAAATTGTATATTGTATTAATTTGCTCGCCATTTAATTCTAGATCACCGCCAGCAGGGGCAAAACTTTCTGTTGTCGCAATTCTTGAAGCAACCGAATAACTGGTTTCTTTTGTTTCGTTTATAGTGTCAAATTCATTTTCAGAATTTTGCACACACGAGTAGACAGCTAAGAGCAGGATTAAACTCAGTAAGAATCCTAAGATAAGTGTTTTTTTCATAATTATTTAATTAGTGATTAAAAATGAATTAGTTAGACCAATTTATAATGTATAAAAATACCAAACAACAACTAACTGTTATAACGTAATAATTTTTGGTTATAATGTATAAAATATCTATTTTCGTATTAAATTTTATTAAATGAGTTTACATAAAAAGATTTACGATTTGAGAACTCAAAAAGGCTGGTCTCAATCCGAGGTTGCGCATCAATTAGATGTCTCTCAACCAGCATATAATAAATGGGAAACAGGGCAAGCTAAACCTACTATTCAGAATTTGCAAAAAATATCAAATATTTTTGATATTGATTTTTATAATCTTCTCAATGAGTTATTGTCCAATGTTGACTTTTCTAATGCGAAGTTTGATGGACATTCGTATGTTGTACATCCAGTTGAGTCTACAATACACTTTCAATCTGAAGAAATTGTAAATAGAGTTGTTGAGAATCAGAAAAATATTACATTATTAATTGAGAATCAAAACAAATTAATTGAAAGGTTGCTAGGTAAAGAATAGCTCTGTTAATTGTCCTCTTTTACTTAAAAATTTTTTATAAGAATCTTTTCTTATATGGATATTATCTCATTTTATGCAATGTTAACTTCTACATTTTTTAAATAACTCTCTTATAAGCTTCCAACGTTTTCACTCTCGCTTCTTTATGACTAATCATAGGTTTGGGATAGTTTTTTGTCCCAAATTCAGAAATCCACTTTTTGATGTAAACTAAATTTGGGTCAAATTTTTTCTGCTGTTCGTCGGGATTAAAAATTCTGAAATACGGAGCCGAATCACAACCAGTTCCTGCAACCCATTGCCAATTGCCGACATTCTGAGCTTGGTCGTAATCCATTAATTTTTCTGCGAAATACGTTTCGCCCCATTTCCAATCGATGAGTAAATCTTTAACCAAGAAACTTGCAGTAATCATTCGGACACGGTTGTGCATAAAACCCGTTTCGTTCAATTGTCGCATTCCAGCATCTACAATTGGGAATCCAGTTTTTCCTTCGCACCATTTTTTGAATTTTTCTTCATTATTTTCCCACGCAATGCCTTCATATTTTTCTTTGAAGCAATGCGTTGCCGATTTTGGGAAATGCCATAAAATTTGCATAAAAAATTCCCTCCAAATCAATTCTTTCAGAAAAGTGAGATTCACTTCTTTGGTTTGAGAAACCAAATTCCGAATACTGATAGTTCCAAATCGTAGTTGAGTACTCAATTCGGAAGTACCTTTTACAAAAGGAAGATCACGCGTTTTTTCGTAGCTTTTGATGGTATCGAAATCAACTTTGGGTTTTTGAAACTCAATATCTGTTTTTTGAAATCCAATAAAATCTAAACCGAAATTTTGTGGCTCGAATTTTAATAAATTATCTAAATATTTCTCCGATGGAAAATGTTGTAAATGACTTTCATTTAATGTTTGAAGCCATTTATTAGCATACGGTGTGTAAACGGTGTAAGGCGATTGGTCCGCTTTTACAATTTCATTCTTTGCGAAAATGACTTGGTCTTTATACGATTGAAATTCAATATTTTGAGAATCTAAAAACATTTCAATTTCTTGGTCTCTTTTGATAGCTGACGGTTCGTAATCTTCATTACAAAAAATTTTTTCAATGTCGTATTTCTTTGAAATTTCTTCGAAAACATCCATTGGCTTTCCGAAAAAGTATTGGATTCCTGTTTCTTTGGTTTTTAAAAAAGAATTTAAAGTTTCCAAACTTTGAAAAATAAAATCGACTCTTCTGTCGGCTTTGTTAACCAATTGAGAGAGAATAGTGTCATCAAAAATAAAAATGGGAAGCACGGGATTTTCCTTAATCAAGGCTTGAAACAAACCGTGATTGTCTTTTAATCTCAGGTCGCGTCTAAACCAAAAAATATTGAGTTTTTGCATTATATCAATGAATTTATCGCTCCGATGTCGGAGTTCTTGTGTTCGTGATAAATTGTAAAATGGAATTCATTCAGTTTTTTGAGGAGTCTTAATAATTCATCTTTCTCTTTATCAGAAAGTTTTGCCGATAAAACTCTGGAAACTACCGTAACATCCTGAAGCGATTTTTCGAACATTTTTTTACCATTAGTGGTAATCTGTAGTCGTTTAATTCGCTTATCCGATTCGTCAGCTGACTCTTTCACCAAGCCATTTTTCACCAAACGCTTAATGATTTCCATACCCGTTTGTTTTTCGTGGGCATTTTTTTCGACCAATTGCATTTTGGTCAAATCAGGTTCGTTGACTAACCGAAAAAGATAGGTAAACTCTTCGTTAGCCAATTGTGGAAAGTCTTGCAATCCACGTCGTATCATTTGTTTAGAAAATCTTCCAAGGAGAATAACTTGCTTTGCAATCTCATTCTCCAAATCAAAAACTTGGTGTTTTTCTTGTTCTGAAATAAACTTCGGACTTTGGCTTTCATAATGCTTCTCATTAAGCCAAATCCTGAAATCTTCTACAGAGTCTGTTTTTTTTTCTTGGTCAAATTTCTCTAAATGATCAATTAATTCATGTAGTAATTTGTAGTTCATTTAAAAAATCTATCACACAAATTTAGTAAAATATTTTACAATAATAAAATATTAAGTATATATTTGGACTAAATTTTTTAACCCATGAAAAAATGTATTGTCATTGGTTCAGGATTCTCATCGCTTTCTGCCTCTTGTTACCTTGCAAAAGCAGGTTATGACGTTTTGGTGTTAGAGAAAAATGAACAAATTGGTGGTCGTGCTTCCATGCTTGAGGAAGATGGATTTCGATTTGACATGGGCCCAAGTTGGTATTGGATGCCCGATATTTTCGAAAAATTCTTTAACGATTTTGGTTACTCGACTTCGGATTTTTATGCTTTAAAAAAGTTGAATCCAGCCTATCGCGTATTTTTTGGAAAGGAAGATTTTATTGACATCGAAGACGAACCTCAAAAAATTATTGAGGCTTTTTCTAAAATAGACACCAGTTCCGAAAAGCCATTGCGAAAGTTCCTCGCTGAAGCCGAAAAGAATTATAAAATCGCCATGAAAGATTTGGTGTATCAACCCGGAATTTCAGTTAGCGAACTCATCACAGTAGAAACCGCAAAACGCTTGAATCTTTTTATTAAAAGCATTTCTAAAGATGTTGCAACCATAACAAAAAATGAAAAACTGAAAAGCATTTTGGAGTTCCCAGTTCTGTTTTTGGGAGCGAAACCAGAAAATACACCTGCGTTTTACAATTTTATGAATTGGGCAGATTTCGGATTAGGAACGTGGTATCCTGAGGAAGGAATGCATTCTGTGGTTAAAGCTATGACTCAAATTGCGAAAAATTTGGGTGTTCAATTTCATTTGAATGAAGAAGTTATCGAACTGACTTCTGATAACCACCAAGTAACAGAAGTAAAAACGAACAAAAATGTTTATGAAGCGGATATTTTTGTTAGTGGAGCTGATTATGCCCATACCGAAACTTTGCTGAAAAATTCTGAAAGAAATTATCCTGAAAAGTATTGGGATAAGAAAACCTTTGCGCCATCAAGTCTATTGTATTACGTTGGCTTCGAAGGAAGTCTAAACAATGTTAGTCATCATAATTTGTTTTTCGATACCGATTTTCAGGAGCATGCGAAAGAAATTTACGATGATAAAGTGTTTCCAAAAGCGCCACTTTTTTACGCTAATTTCCCATCACTTTCTGATGACAAATTAGCTCCAGAAGGTTTTTCAACGGCGTTTTTCTTAATTCCAACAGCGGTAGATTTAGATGATACTGCAGAAATTCAAGAACAATATTTCGATTTAATTATCAATCGTCTGGAAACGATTACGGGAGAAAACCTAAAGGATAAAATTGTTTACAAGAAAAATTTCGGCATTAGAGATTTTAAAAACAGGTACCATTCTTGCAAAGGAAATGCCTACGGATTGGCGAATACACTGATGCAAACCTCCGTTCTTCGACCAAGTATCAGAAATAAAAAATTGAATAATCTTTTTTATTCAGGACAACTCACAGTTCCAGGACCAGGCGTTCCTCCTGCTTTAATCTCGGGGAAACTCGTGAGCGACTACATTACCAAAAACCGTTAAACACAAACTAATAGACAAATGAATAACTTTACACTTTACCAGAATCTTTGTGAGGCTTCATCCAAAATGATGACCAAGACTTACAGCTCGTCATTTTCTCGTGCTTGTTTATTGTTCAAACCCGAGATTCGTCAACACATTTATAATATTTATGGATTTGTTCGTTTGGCGGATGAAATTGTGGATACGTTTCATGATTTCGACAAAGAAAAACTCTTGACGTGTTTGGAAGCAGAATACCAAATGGCGATGAAAAACGGAATTTCTACCAATCCAATCATCTATTCTTTTTGCAGAACCAAAGCAGAGAACGGTATCACAGACGATTTGGTGGACGCTTTTTTGGAGAGCATGAAAATGGATTTGGGAGAAATAAAAAACTTTGACAACAAAAAGTTTAACGAATACATTTTTGGTTCAGCAGAAGTGGTTGGATTGATGTGTCTGAAGGTTTTTGTAAAAGGCAACCAACAAGAGTATGAAGAATTGAAGCCTTACGCTCAAAGCTTGGGAGCGGCGTTTCAAAAAATTAATTTTTTAAGAGACATCGGTGCAGACTTTCATCAATTGAATCGAACGTATTTCCCGAATGTGGATTTTTCCAAATTTACCATTCAAGACAAAAAAAGAATTGAAACCGAAATCGAAACCGATTTTCAACACGCTTTGATTGGAATTAAAAAATTACCAATTTCCAGCAGATTAGCAGTTTTTATGGCGTATAAATACTACATCAATCTTTTTAGGAAAATTAGAAAAGTACAGCCAGAACATCTATTGAAGAAAAGAATCAGGGTTTCAAATGGTCGAAAAATGGTACTGTTTGCCGAAATGATTGTAAGTCAAAGGTTAAATTTAATCCGATGAAACCGTTTCTTTTATTGATGTTTTTTGGATGGTTTAGTGTAACCAACGCGCAAAATTTCAACTACCGAAGTTTAATCGGTGAAGCAAAAAAAGACAAATCGAATGCAGAAGAGTTCTTAAATAAAATTTCAGCAGAGTACACAAAAACAAAAAAGCCACTTTATCTCGCACTTCGTGGTGCAGGAAATTTTTTCATGGCAAACCATGTGGGAAATCCAATCACGAAATTATCTTACTTTAAAAAAGGGAAAACCGACATGGAAAATGCGGTAAAAAAAAGACAGTAAAAACCTTGAAATCAGATTTTTGCGATACATTTCGCAAAAGAAAATTCCGAGTTTCTTGGGTTACAACAGCAATTTGAAAGAAGATTTAGCATTTCTGAAACAGAATTATCTTAAATCAAACGACCAAGAACTCGTTAATCAAATCAAAAAACACATCAACTAACATGGAAACTTTATTACATATCGCAATAACAATCGGTGTTTTCATCGGAATGGAAGGTGTGACTTGGTTGACACACAAATACGTTATGCATGGATTTGGTTGGTTTTTGCACGAAGACCATCATCAACCTGGTTATCCTCATGTTTTTGAACGAAATGATGCCTTTTTCCTAATATTTGCAATTCCTTGCATTACGTTGTTTTACTTCGGTACGAAAGGTGGAATTAACTGGATGTTTTTCTTTGCATTAGGCGTTCAACTTTATGGAATTTGTTACTTTTTAGTGCATGATGTTTTGATTCATAGACGTTTTAAATGGTTTGATAAAACCACAAATCCGTATTTGAGAGCCCTTAGAAAAGCGCATAAAGTACACCACAAACATCTGGGAAAAGAAGAAGGCGAATGTTTTGGGATGCTGTTTGTGCCGTTGAAATATTTTAAAGAACAACTGTGATGCTGGAAAAGTACCTTTATTTAATTTTAGACCTGCTTAGTTTTGTAGTCCCTTTTGTGTATAGTTTCGAACGCAAAAGACTTCATTTCATTCAGTTTTGGAAGCCCTATTTTTCGGCTATTTTGTTAGTTGGATTGGTATTTATTTTTTGGGATATCCAATTTGCGAAAAATCAAGTTTGGGGCTTTAATGAAAGGTATCATGTTGGAATTAACTTTTGGGGACTTCCATTGGAAGAATGGCTATTTTTTCTATTGATTCCGTATGCAAGTAATTTTATTCACTACGCCTTACTCTACTTTTTCCCAAAACCAGAATTATCACAAAAAACAGCGCAAATTGTAGCTTGGATTCTACTGATAACCTCAGTTTTAGTTGTCTCAATTTTCAACGAAAGAATGTACACGTTTTGGAGCTTTACTCTTTTCGGCGTTTTAATGTTGTTACAAGTCATCTTCAAATTTCCTTATTTTAAAAGATATTTGTTGAGTTTCGTTGTAATTTATATCCCATTTTTTATCGTGAATTCTTGGTTAACTGGAAGTTTTACAGATGAACCGATCGTTTGGTATAACAATGCGGAAAATATGGGGATTAGATTAGGAACCATTCCTTTGGAGGACACGTTCTATTGTTTCACAATGCTTTACGGAAGCCTCCTTTTATTTGAATTTTTAAAAAAGAAAATCTCATGAAAATTATAAAGCGTTCAGGAATTTATCAGTTATACACCGAACAATTAATTCCAAAATCGTTAGAAGAGGTTTGGGCTTTTTTCTCCAATCCCTCTAATTTAGATGAGTTAACACCAAAAAACATGGCTTTTGAAGTTACTTCAGAACCAACCAATGAAATGTTTGCAGGGCAAATCATCACGTACAAAATTGAAGTGTTTCCCAATATAAAATCGCCTTGGGTCACAGAAATAACGCATGTAAAAACACCACAAGAAATTGGAAATATTAAAGAATTTTTTGTGGACGAACAACGTTTTGGTCCTTACGCCATGTGGCATCATGAACATCATTTCGAAAAAATATCAGAACATGAAACCAAAATGATTGACCGAGTTTCCTACAAACTTCCTTTAGGATTTTTAGGCTGTTTATTTGCCGGTAAACTGGTACAAAATAAGGTGCAAAAGATTTTTGCTTATCGATTTCAGAAGATTGAAGGGAAATTTAAAGTTTAAAAAATC
>NZ_JBYVEB010000040.1:0-27147 GCF_058117085.1 Chryseobacterium sp. CG10_8
ATTAATTGGGTTATATTGGCTATAACTTCTATTAATTGATCATTATTCAAAGAAGCCTGAACAATATTTTTTCTAAAGTATTCTAATGCGACAACGCCAAGGTAAGCACCATCAGAAACCTCACTAAGTATCGCAAAATTTGTTACATTAATGTGCGTAATAGAAAACACATCACCTTGAGCGAAAAATTTCCTATAATGTACCCACTTATAATGATTATCTAATGAATTTATTGCGGTGTTTACATATACAACTTCTCTTTTTTTTACTAAAATAATGTCACCTATTGCTGCATATTTCCAATAGCTAAAAATATCAACATCTTTTAATTCTCTTTCCTTATTACTATATTCAAGATATTGATTATAATTTGCATAATGTCCTTTATCATCATATAGGTAATAAATATTAGCATCTGATTTAAAACCAGCCAAATGTCCAGAAGTAAAAAAAACAGGATCTTTTATTCCAGATAATTGTACAACTACACCGTCTCTTCTTACTACTGCGTCCATATATTACTGATTAATATTTTAAAATTATTTTCACTAATCATCGGCATCCACTTGCTATACGTTTCACTAGCATAGATTCTGTTATCGATGGTTGTGACATAGATTTTGTTGGTAGGTTCTAAGAGTTCAAGTTCGCCTGTTTGGTTTTCGCCAATAATACAGACGCTGTACTTTCGGTAGTCTATTCGTTCGGAAGATGTGTAATAGCTTTCTTCATCTTCTAGTTCATTTCTAAAATAGATTTTCGGATTATTAATGGTTGTATCAAGAAGAGCAATTAAAGAGTCGTTTTCCTCTTTTGTGATGCCTAAGAGTTTCTTACTTGGGATGGCTCCATCTTGAGAGTGTAGTGATAAGCCTGTTATTGTAATCCCATCATATCCTGTAAAAATTTCTGTCTGCAGATAATAAGGACTTTCTGGTTGGTAAAAGTTATTGCGGTTTTTACTAAAGTCCATCACTCCACTGTTGGAGTTGTCTTTATAAGCTGACAGACTTTGGAAAAAAGACCCCGTATTTTGTCGGATGTCATTCAGTAAGGTCTCGTAGGTAATTCGGGATAAAGTTTGATCATCGTCCTTAGACACCAAATCTTGTGTCCGTTTTGTAGTAACGGTAGCAATGTCTTGTCCTCCCGTCTTGTTTTCAAAATTAATTAGCAAGAGATTTTGATCTACAATATAATACAAGTCTGATCCGGTAAGTGATTGGATATGCGGTCTTGCATTAATCATCCCAAAAATATCGTCAATATCTTTCATGTAATGATAGACTGTTTGAGCAGGATTATTAGGATCTCCTGTCGCAATATCTTCAGATACGAGAATAAGTTTACCTTCATAAACCAATTGTATAATAGAAGCAATCGTTTCCCCTCCAGACTTCTTTAGAAAATCAAAAATAAGAGGTTTTGTATAATTGGTGTTGGTATTAGTCCCTGCTTCTTGCAATAGATTTTTGTTTCGGATAAAATAATCTTCATGAGAAGTACTCTGATTAAGCAAACCTTGTTTCACATAAAGAGCAGCTGCATTATTATTATCGGTAGTCAGTTGCAAAGCCAGATTAGCACCAGAGGTAATCTCAGCAACAGGCCAGTTTTCTTCAAATTGAGATTCAACCAAATTATTAACATCGGGACCTATCTTGATGTTGTTATCATTGGTATCTGATTCTGCATAATTTCCATAAAAATTATATGATCGTTGTCTGTTGCTTTGGATGTATAGATATACGGTCTCTTTGGTTTGGAAGTTTTGTATTGCAGCATATATTTCATCAGCAGTCTGCAACGGATTGGTTTGAGTATTGACATAAAGCTTGCCCTTTCCTTGTGCATGCATTCCGTAGAACGCTGCTATATCGATAAATTGCGTAGCGGATTCTCTTAAAAGCTTTTTCTTAAAATCGGTATCAGCACTAGGATAATTGGCATAACTCAGGACATGGTCGGCAGCTCTTGCATAGGCTAGATTAAGATGGAAAGGATTAGGGTCATTCTCTATACTAAAATCACCTTCATTAAGGACAATATCAATCCCAAAATTAGAATTAGCATTTCCCAAATAAGTTCCTTTAGGAATCATTGGAAGTTCGTATGCTTTTTTTGCAGGTTCTGTAGTTTGTCCGTTGGCATCCATCTCTTGTGATTTTTTTAAAAAATAATCATCAATAAGATCACTAGCTTGTTGTTGCTGTTCAATAGGTAAAGAGGTATTATACGCCTGATAGCCTATATACTCTGCCTTAAAATCTGGAATAGGTGAAATATTAGTATAAAATTTTTTAAAATCAGTCTGAATGACATCAATAAATCCAGTAAACGTTCCTTGATTATCTTTTACTTTTCCAGTAGAATTATCAAAAAAATCACTTTTTAAAAGTCCTCTGTATATTATATACTTAATAGCCAACCCTTTGATAGGTTGCGAAAAGGGTTTAAGAATAACATTAACCTTTGTTGTGTCTCCTAAGTTAGGCTGTACAAAAACCTGACCTTGACAAATGGCAAAAACCTTTCCGGTATAACCCAGCTTAGAAGTTGTTCTAAAAGTTGAGTTAGAGCCTGTTCCCACAATTCCAAATTGATCTCCAGAAGCTTGAGAAAAAGCAACAGCTTTGTCCAGCACAAAGAAAGAGTCTGCAGCAAACTCAGCACGAACATTTCGACCGGAAGAGTCGGCGGATGTAGCCAAAGCATTGTTTGACGGTGTTGTCGGCATAGATTTGTGTTTTTTTGTTTTTATAAAGCTAACGATTATTCGTTAGCGAATATTATGCTTCGAAGTTAATTTTTTGTTAAAAAATTAATATTTTTATCAAAATACTGAAAAACAATAAGTTCAATTATTGGGAAGATTACATATAAATAAAATTAAACTAATGCAATATATATTGAATTCATAAATTTACTTTTTGTTATCATCATAAAGCACTTGTATTTTGTTCATTAAATCTACCAATTTATCCTTATTAGGTGGATCATTTGTGATACTTATAAAATATTGGGATTTGCATAAATGCATGCTAAGCAGACCTGCAGGGGCTATTTTTTGGAACATTACTTGAGAAACCAAGAATTATCTTTTTTTTCGAATTCATTAATTGTATGAATTGTTTCCTCAGGTCTAGTTACATCCATATTATATATAAATGCTCTAGCCTTACTAGCATCAAAAATTACTCTCGATATTTTAAAACTTCCTAAATATTGATCAGTATTTCTTCCTTTGTTTGTGGAAACCAAAATTATATTATCTCTAATTTTCAAATTTTTCAGATTAATTTTTCTGTTAACTTTATCAGGTGTTTTTAGTGGTGAAAATACTAAAGCCGTTGTCATTGCTTTATATTGTTTAGAATTTTCATCAGTGAAAAATAAAGTGTCCGAAATAGTCATGTAGTATTTTTCTCGTGACACTTCTTTTTTAACATTCTCAAGAAGTGCTGATTTTTCATTTAGACTGTATTTTTTTGTAGTATCTTTTTGAATAACTTCAAGATATTTTTCATTAATTTTTGGATTTATTAAGTCGATAAATAATTTTTCATTAATATAACTATTCACAATTTCTAACTCGTCTTTCTCTAATTGTTTTTCTGAACCACATCTTGTAAATAGAAACAAAACTAATAGCACCTTAAAAAAATTCATTAGTTTCCTTTTTTATTGTCATTATATACTTTCTAAATAACGTTCATTAGCTTTATTAACTTTTGTTTAGTGGGGGGATGATCATCAGCAACACTCATGAAATCATTTGGGTCATCACGAAATGCTCCCCCAAACGGAGTTTAAAACATACTTTTTAACTAATATTTACGTTTCTTGTGAAATCATATCTCATAAAGAAAGATAATAAATTTTAACATAATTACACATTAAACTTTATATCCAAATTTAGACTGTTAAATTTTTTCATCCCATTGTTTGAAAAATATATTTTATCATGTATTTTAACTCCTTTATCTAAATAGTTTTGATTGATATAGTTGACAAGTTTTCTCCAATCTAAAATCATGTCTTTTTCTTTATTTAAATATTCAGCATCATCTTTTTCATAATCTAGTTTTTCATTTTTTATATAGTCAAATAAATAAATATATAAATAAATAAATAAATAATCTAGCTCATCTTTTGATGCTTCTATCAACGAATTAGTTAATTGCTCACAAGTGAGGGTGCCATCCATTATAAAATTATGAAAAACATTAAACAGCAGTTTTATATCTGTTTCACCAGCCTCATTAAAAGCCATTCCATAAAGAGGTTGATAATATTTGTAGGTGCTATATTCATCTTTTCCTACTAATACTTCTTTGAGTTTTCCTTGGTTTATAAACTCTTTCAATGTTTTTATTAAATTCTCATAATTTTGTTGAAAAAGTCTTTCAGTCTCACTATTCATTATCTTATTGGTATTATGGTTGTTTGGTTACTATTTAAACTTGATTTTAGAATAGATTCTATTATTAATTCTGCCCAGTTTTTAGGAGTAATACCTACTGGAAGCCTTAAATCATTTCTATATATTGAACTTTGTTCCTAAATTTAAATCATTGAATTTCTTCATTCCATTATTCGAAAAATATCCTCTATCTTCAATTTTCATTCCCTTATTTAAAAAGTTTTCATTTATAAAGTTAACTATTTCTGGTAAGTCAAATATTTTTTCATTAATATTGTTAGTAATGTATTTGTCAATGTAAATAAATATATAGGTGTAATCTTCTTTAGCTATTGAAAGTAAACCTTTCGTAATAACTTTATTATCAAGTATTTTTTCTTCAACTAAAAAAGATAATACATTTAGAAGAAATGAATAATCTGTCTTAGAACCGTCATAGGTATAATAATTAGGAGGCCAGTTTTTATAAATACTATATATTTTTTCTCCTTTTAGAATTTCTTCAAGTTTTCCCTGATTTATAAAAGTATAAATAAACAGAAATTTGTCTTTAATTTCATTTGTTATTTCCCTATCATTTAAAAACCTAGGCTCATTTTTTATTATAAATTCTAAAAATTTATCAGATAAATTCATATTATTTAAGATTAACGTATGTTATTTGACTAGGACTTAATATGTTTTTAGGTATTGGCTGAATTATAATCTCAATCCAGTTTTTAGGGGTTACGCCTCCAGGAAGCCAAATTGGATTTGCTCCAAGTTCATTACCTTTTGGAAGACGATACCAACCAACTTGATTGGGAAATATATCAACTCTTATAACTTTTGCTCCATTCCTAACTTGAGCAATGAAATCATCAGTACCTGGTAAAATTCCTATCTCATCTTGAATACAGCTTAAATTCCCATCGGCTTTTGTTAATAATTGTGTCATTTCATCATATGAGGTTGAAAATTTCCCTGTGGAAGGTCCAATTGTATCATAGCCAGACGTCAACCAATTTTTTCCTTTTTCTTCAATTGTTAAAAAAGAATATCCATTTTGGTATTTTGCATATTGTGCATCTATATAACTCTGTTTAAGATATACTGAAGGTTCTTCAAAAATTAAGTTTGTTCGATTTGCTAGGACTTCTCCAACCGTTTTTCCGGGTTTAAAAGCATTATTAACTGTTTGCATATATGCTTCCCAATCACTTACTACATTATCCAGATGTAGCCAACCATTTTCCATAAGTGGCTTAAGGTTAGCTCTTAGTTCTGGAGTAAGCATATCAAAGTTAGCCTTAAATTGATTTAAAGCAATTCTATAAGTTGTATAATTTGTAACAAGATTATTAATAGTAGTAACTCCCCAAATAGTGCCGGCAGTAAGATTAATAGCCACTATCCCACCTTGTATCACTGCCCAAGTATCATTAATTGCACTTTGATAATTTGTACCGTGTTGTACATCATATTGATGTAATGACTCCTGTACTCCCGGAGCTTGTAATATAGTAGAGCCTGTAACCGCAAATGTATCAGCTAATCCTAAATAAAAACCTACTGAACCTATAGGGGCCAATGCTGTAAAGTAGGCAGACATATAAGCTATGGAAAGGCTTTTGTAAAAATTAATAAGCTGACTATCATGAAAAAATATATTTAGTGTATATAAATTAACCAAACATACCGCAGGCATTAATACATACTTTATATCTGCATCTTTTGGAGGCTTCGTATAAATTTTCAATAATTTCTCATAGGAATCAAACTTCTGTATTTCTTTAGTATAATCTTTATCAGCATCTAAAATATATACTTTTACCAATTGTAAGGGATCCATTTGTTTGAACAGAACTTTTTTATGACAAATAAGCATATTTTCAGGAGATGTTAAAAAAGCTCTATATGAAAATGCTAATTTTGTATTTTGTTCATTAGTTGGTTGTCCTAGATAAGTATCAAAGGGAAAATAAGGATCTCTAATGTTTTGAGCATAACAGGGTTCGTCCAATTCATTAGAGTAGAAATCTAGATATAGATTAGTTGGTGTATTATAGTTAGGATTGTAAATAAATACACTTGCAGTTTCCGCTAATTTATTATACAAATTCCAATTATTTTCATATTGAGAATATACAGCTTTCTCTTTTACAGCGATATTTACTAAATCAAAAAGCTCACTCTGTGTGTCAAATAGTTCTTTTAAGGCTCCGTTATATTTAAAGATATACTCTATTTTTATGGTGTCTTCTGTACTTGTGAGAAAAGAGTTTAAACCATGCCAGAAGAATCTGTTTAGTTTAAAAATCATTTTTTTTGATTCATCTTTTAAAAGATGAATTATCCTCCAAGCTTCGGCTTTGTCTTTTGGTTTTAGTAGAGATACTACAACATCAGGATGTATATTTGATTGTTCAAAGTTTTCTAAAAAGAAAATTCTATCATCTATTTTCATTTCATGAGGAAAAATACGAGGATCATATAAGTTGAGCAAAGAATAATCACCCATTTTGGCTTCAGTAATTGCATGATTAAACCGCTCTTTCCACGTCCCATATGTGTTAACATCTCCATATGGCATATTCATAAAATTTTCAAAATTAGTTACAGAGTTCCCTCCTTCCACCTGTATTACTACACTATAGATATAGCCCCAAAAGCCACCAGTTGAGACCTTGGCAGAAAATTGATTTTTTTCAAAAATTTGATTACTGGGACTAAGTGCTAAAAATTGTTCAGAATGAAAAATATAAACTTTGTCTTGATTAACGTTAATGGTAAGTGCTTGGTCTGGCTGCATAACCTCATTGCCCCAATTCACTTTTATATAATTTTCAATATTTTTTTCCTGAGGTTTAAAAAAATTAAATCTCATGTTTTTTATTTTGAACGAAAATCCTTCGGGAGTATCAATTTGTACATCTTCATGATCTACATATTCAGCAGAAGGACTGTGATGGGTAATTATTGAATTTGAAAAAGTAAAATACTTCACAAATTCTAATGTATGTATTAATGAACTCATCTCTTAGATTATTATTTGTTCTGCTATTGACCTATCTTCAAAAGATGCATATTCTTTTGAAGCAAGAAAATTAATCTTGATCCCATAAACATTAACTTCCGTTTGAGGAAATGATTCCTCTAAATTCCCTGCTGAGTTTTCATACAAAATACCCAACGAAAACTTGTAAAATACTACATCGTTCTCAAAATCCATATCGTAATTGGTTTCGTCATTTAACTTAAATCTGACATTGTATGCTTCTGTAGGAATTAGTTGTTTTAAACTACTTAACTCTTCATCGGTTATTCCCAAATGAAAATATTCATTAATAATTTCATCATTATATTTCAATGATAAAGTTTTAAAATCTATACCATTTTCTTGTAATTGATATGACCTTAAACTAAATCCTTTTTCACTATAAATAAATTCTAGTATTTTATTTTCGGAAGATGTTGCCAATAAATTATTAGGATTGAGAAACCGGCAACTTTTCATGTTAAGATTATCAGGAATTCTTGAAATATGAGATATAAACATTTTTCTTTTCTTGGTTTCATAATTATCTGGTGAAATCATTTTTTTTCCAAAGTCAGTAACGACTTTATTACTTGCCAAAAAAACTTCTTTATAACTCAATAATGCTAGTGGAGAAATTTTATAATCTTCAAAAACACTAATTGAGCCTTCGTCGTATATCAAACTCGAATTTGCATTTACTAATGGAAAGATTTTATGCAATAAAAAATAATTGCTTTTTGGGGAAAGTGGAAAATCTTGGTAATTATCTATTTCAAAATTAACACCTTGGTATCCAATAAAAATAGCTTCAGAAATCAGATGATTATTCACTTTTTCTAAAGAAATTTCTATTTTATTTGTGTATTCAATCGGGTTGGTCAAATTTGTATTGATCAATTCTTCACGATTGACAAAATAAATAGATTCTGTATTTTCTACATTTTTATTGAACGAGTATAAAATAGGAATGTTAAAATCTCTACCATGCAAAAATTGTAAATACAATTTGTCCTGTGCGCCCATATTTGAAATTTGTTCAATAGGCCAGTTTTCTGTTCCGAATTTTTTTTCAACTAGATTGTTTTCATCAAAACCTACTTTAATATTTTTTCCATTTAAATCATAGTTTCCATAAAAATTATAGGATCTTTGTCTGTTGCTTTGGATGTATAGATATACCGTCTCTTTGGTTTGGAAATTTTGTATTGCAGCATATATTTCATCAGCAGTCTGCAACGGATTGGTTTGAGTATTGACATAAAGCTTGCCCTTTCCTTGTGCATGCATTCCATAAAATGCAGCTATATCGATAAACTGAGTAGCGGATTCTCTTAACAGCTTTTTCTTAAAATCGGTATCAGCATTAGGATAATTGGCATAACTCAGTACATGGTCGGCTGCTCTTGCATAGGCTAGATTAAGAAGGAAAGGATTAGGGTCATTCTCTATACTAAAATCTCCTTCATTAAGGACAATATCAATCCCAAAATTAGAATTAGCATTTCCCAAATAAGTTCCTTTAGGAATCATTGGAAGTTCGTATGCTTTTTTTGCAGGTTCTGTAGTTTGTCCGTTGGCATCCATCTCTTGTGATTTTTTTAAAAAATAATCATCAATAAGATCACTAGCTTGTTGTTGCTGTTCAATAGGTAAAGAGGTATTATACGCCTGATAGCCTATATACTCTGCCTTAAAATCTGGAATAGGTGAAATATTAGTATAAAATTTTTTAAAATCAGTCTGAATGACATCAATAAATCCAGTAAACGTTCCTTGATTATCTTTTACTTTTCCAGTAGAATTATCAAAAAAATCACTTTTTAAAAGTCCCCTGTATATTATATATTTAATAGCCAACCCTTTGATAGGTTGCGAAAAGGGTTTAAGAATAACATTAACCTTTGTTGTGTCTCCTAAGTTAGGCTGTACAAAAACCTGACCTTGACAAATGGCAAAAACCTTCCCGGTATAACCCAGCTTAGAAGTTGTTCTAAAAGTTGAGTTAGAGCCTGTTCCCACAATTCCAAATTGATCTCCAGAAGCTTGAGAAAAAACAACAGCTTTGTCCAGCACAAAGAAAGAGTCTGCAGCAAACTCAGCACGAACATTTCGACCGGAAGAGTCAGCGGATGTAGCCAAAGCATTGTTTGACGGTGTTGTCGGCATAGATTTGTGTTTTTTTTGTTTTTATAAAGCTAACGATTATTCGTTAGCGAATATTGTACTCCGAAGTTAATTTTTTGTTAAAAAATTAATTGGTGTTTTAAATGATTCAGAAATTGAGAATCCGAGTCGCTGTTAGTTTTTACAACTGCTATATTCTTTTAGAATGTAGAGCATGTTCTCTAAATTTCTAAGATCCAAGTTTTCATTTTTTAGTTCACTTGAAACTTTTTTGCAGTCACTCAAATATTCAGAAAGTTTAGCATTTAGCTTTTCGTTGGAACGATCATCCAGAATTTGCCCTTTGGCTTGGAAATCTGTTTTGATTACATATTTATGAAGATCAACAGGGTCTTGTAGAAGCGTAATTCCCTTTTCTTTAGAAATTATACGGTAGAAATAAGCATTATTCCCATGTAGATCTCCAAAATTTTGAAGCTTTTTCATAGCGTCCCCCCTTACACTTAGGCCAAGATAGCAATCCTGAGTACCATTGTTATTGTTAACACAGAACTGAACTCCGGAATCAGCATTGTACTCTTTTGTTTTCATGCTATTGGCGGGCAATGGTGTTTTTAATGTAAGACTTTGTCCATATAGAATAGCTCCTTCGTTTGGCAGCCTTTCACCTGTTCGATTAACGTCTAATTGTTCAAACCAAATTGTAATGTATCCATCAGTCTTCTTTCCTGATTTTTCAATAACATAACCAGGTGCATCGAACAGATTAATACTTCTTTCGATTGCATCATCAATCTTTGCGTTTTGTAGTTCTAAGTTTTTGTAATAAGCCTGATGTTCCAATGTATATCCCTCTAAGATTAAGTTAGAAACAAGCTCTGAAACAAAAGCATAATCAGAAGCGGCGTACGATCTACTCGCATCAAAGAAAAACTGATTACCATCATAAGTTTTTACTAAATACGTCTTGATACCTCTGTTTGAAGTAAACATTGAAGCTACTTTAATATTATCTAAATCCCATATTTCCAAACAGGGGCTGGGGTTGAACCCACTACATTGATAAGCTTTAGCGTAGCCTGCTATTTTGGCGGGATAATTTCCATTATTATATAAAATTTCGCCACCAGAGCCCAAACGTGGGTTATAACGCGTTCTGATATTGCTAAGCTTAGCCTTTTTCTCGTTTTCGTCAGCAAAGCTATTGGCCTTCATTTGGTTATATTTATCGGCTAAGTTTTCCCTTTCAACGTTGAAGAATTCCTCTAGTTTTGTTTCATTGATTCCCTTTTGATCCAAAAGAAGGTATTTAACGACCAATTGATGTGTGATGATGCGGTCGGGCTTGAGGGAAGTAACTAAAACTTCATATGGAATTTGAGTTACTTTTCCGTCGGAGGATTTCAACTCTAAATAGTACATAAATTGCTCCTTAGAGAGCGTGACACCTTTGAGATCAACTTCGAATACCTTATGATTATTCAAGGTATAGTAATCATAATGATCACGATATGGAGATTTAATAATTGCGACTTCACTGTCATCAATCAGAACTTTTTCCTTTTTAATTTGAACTTTTTGAGCAAATAAAAAAAATGGAAACAACAGAAGAAAGGATATTAAGTATTTCATAATAGCTTTTATTTTTTTGATATAAGAAATAGGATTTAGTTAAAAAGTAACGACAAGAAAGATACTTTTGTGATTAAATTAGACTCTCCCCCCCCCCTACTTTCCTTTTTTCGTTTTGTATTTAGAAGTTCAAGTTTCGCTTCAAATAAATAACAAACTAGTGTTATTAAAAGAGAAATTACCAACTAGTTTTTTTGAAAAAGGAAACAATATTAAGACGTTATTATTTTCATAATGCAATATAGCTCAAAGCTGTCGTTATAATGATATTAATTACCTTATTTTTTAGATGAGCTAATTTCAACTTGGAAATCCCTGCAGATTGAAGTGCTTGAAAAGACAATAGTTCCTTTTGACTTTTTATCAACCATTCGAACTCCTCTTGCGTAATTTGATGCTCAGCTAAAAGATTAGTCCAACGAATAATTTTTGATTCAGATTGTTTAAGAAAATCGGTTAAGTCTTTTTGCGATTCTTTGCTAAGATCGGTAAAAGAATTATTCAAAATATGTTGTATCTCGACTCTTAGGTCATTGATAATTTGGTCTGTTTTTTTTGCCATGATTTATTGTTTTTGGATAAATTGAGAAAGGTTTTGTTCGGAGGTTTTATCTTTTGCAATTTCATACTTTATTAACAAATCAAACGCTTGTTGAATTTGTTGATTTGATTCCATTGAAAAAGCTGAAGAAACAGAGCCTTTCTGTTGCCAATAATTTAGAAACCCGACTAAAAGATGTTTGTCTTTGTCAGACATAAGTGTCCACATCGTTGTAGTTATTTCGTTATTTGGCCGATTTTTTTCGTATTCTCTAATGAGCTTTAAGTTGTTAAGTAGCTGTCCTATTTCTGTTAGATGGTCTTTGTAAGGTGTTGTTGATTGATTTAACAAAAGTTCTGATTGAACTTTTAATTCTACCGTTTTTTGATAAGCATATTGATCAAATGGAGCAGTTTGGATGCTTTTGCAGGATAAAAACGAAAAAAAAATAGCAGTAAGGAAGCTAAATGCAAAGAAATATTTTTTCATAAGTGTAATTTTAAATTGAAAGTTATCTTGAATATTTTTCATAAGCCTTTTGCAGCTTAATGTCGTATTTGTTCTGATTGTAGGAGGGACCATTGTAGCCTTTGGCAAATTTTGACCAATCTTTATTTTTTAGAAATTTGAGCAAGTTATATTTTTTTAGAAATAAACCAAATGCGCGAAGATGTTCCCTTTCATGTTTGTACATATCAGAAACAAAGGCATCAACATTCGGATAGCCGATTGTTGTTGCATTAAAGCCCATAATTTGGAAAGCGCCCCAAGAAGTTGAGCAGAGAGCCGCTTCTTTAATTTTAGGATTATCTCCCATGTGGATAGCCAATTCCAAGCGATGATATTCATTAATACCCCCAAGATAATATTTTTTTGTCCAAGCTTGATAGAGAATACTTTTTGTACCAGTATTGAGAAAATCATTGGGAGCAATTCCTCTTTTTTGCAATTCTTTCCAAAATATATGTCCTTCGAACAAAATTTTTGGTCGACCGTCGATTAAAAAGCCTTTTCCCGAGCTTTCCACTTCGTTTACAGCTTTTACCACAGCTAATTCTAAATTGTATTCTCGGGAAAAGTCGACAAGATCTTGTTCGGATAAAAACTTGTCATTTTGAGCAAAGATGTCGAGCTGTTTTTTCAACATTACTGCCCATGTCTTTGGTCCAACAATACCATCTACAACCAAGTTATTCCTTTTTTGAAAGTCTTTAACAGCAGCCAAAGTATTAATATCAAAATATGTATTCGCTATGACTTTATAGCCCAGTTTTTGTAAAAGTTCTTCCAAATCAAAAACAGCTTGCCCAAATGATTGATAACGCAGTATTTTCATATTATTAATTTAGTTAGTTTTTAAAATAATTCATTTTTTTGACAAATTTGTTTAAAGTGTCTTTTACACTTTTGTCATAGACGCCATCTTCAATGGACAGAATTGCTTTTTCCGATAAGTATCGTCCCAATGGAAGTATAATTGTGCCTTCTTTTCCGAATGAAGTTATTGCGTTTTTCTTCAAAATAATAAAAGAGCTGTTTGGCAGATTTCCAATTTCTTCAATAGTATGTCCCGACCGTACTTTTAGCAGGGTTTCTACAGGTGCAAGGTATTGATTGTATGATTTATAATTGTTTTTAGGTGCGTTGTAATCATTAATAATTAGAATGGGGTGTAAGTCAATTTTTGAAAAAAAATTACCTTTGAAGGTCATGAATTTGTGAAGTTGTCCCTCTTTATTAATTACATCATTAGGATTTTTAATTGATTCTTTTTTCATAAAAAGTTTAAAAATAAAAAGATTCAATCTCTTTTCAAATATAGAATAAACTTTTTCAGCAATGATACCACCTATGTTGTCATAGTAACCAGAGTCAACATATTGGCCTTTTCCTTCGAGTTCACTTGCCGAAGTAATTAAAGGGAAACTAGCATTTAGCGCGAGTGCGGTTGAAAGTTTTATAGACGAAGAGTCAGCCTGTTGATTACCATTCTCTTTTAAGGAAGATTGCAAATCATGATAAAAATCTCTAATAGGTGAGCCCAAATTGCCATTGGCAAAAGATGTGGTCACCGGTGATATTAGTGTGTATTGTCCTGTTTGAACATGCGTAGTGTTAACCATTAATAGAGGTAGCTTTTTCTGCTGACTATTTTTTTTCCTATTATCATATTTTTGTAAGAAGTCAGAACTAAGAGAGTCTTTATCGCTTATATATTTTTGATAAGCAATTTCCCATTCTTCTTCTAATATTTCTTCTCTATTTTTTGTCAAAGAAATACCTGTTGTTGATTGAAAAGCGTCTCTACCGAGCAAACTGACAATGGAAGAAGATAAGAAATTTGTGCGATAAAAGTCGCCGAAAACACTTTGAATTTGTGCGGTATCTTTAGTTTGGATGTATAATTGCGCATTGATATTGTCCGCAACAGTATTAAAATATAAACCATTACCAACGCTACCACCAGATGCGCCAGTGAGTAAGAATAGATGATTTTCAAAATATTTTCCATTTGTTTTGGAGTGAAGGTAGCTGTTAATGATAGAAGACCATAAACCCGCTTTGGAGCCACCACCTTGTGCTGCAACAAAATAAATTGGATAAGGGTGAGTTTTATCAGCCTGTATCATCAGATTAGCTCGTTCCTGGATCCACAGGTCAATATAGTTTTCAAGAGAGTCTCGATCTATTTTATGTGAAACAGTTACAGGTTCAATTTTGTAATACTTAAATTTAATTTTATTTCCAATGATGACAAAAGAAAGGGCGAAAGACATTACCATTGAGAAGCTGAGCAATAATATTTTATACTTTTTACCATATAGCAGAAGTATATTGGCAAGTGTTAGATAGCCAACGAATCCTATTATGACAATGGATAAAGGATTTATTTTTTGAGAAATATGAATGAATATATTAATGACTGCGAACAAAAGAATTAAGAAAATAATTGAAATAATAAAAATATTATAAAACCATTGTCTTTGTTTCGCTGTTTTGAAAATTTCCTTACGGGTAAATGAAAGGGTAAAAAAAATGCCCAATAAAAATAAATTTGCTAAAAGGAGATATGCTAATTGTGAGCTCTTTTCATTGTTAAGGCTTCCAAAAATTATAATTGATATAAATAGTAAAAATATAGTTAAGACAAAGAAAGATCTTTTGTGCTTTAGCCCCTTGATGTATGTTTTTAAGAATTTATTGTAGATGTTGTAGTCCAATAATAGACAAAATAAAAAACAGAAAATAGAAAGCAAAAAATAAGGAGAGACGAAAAATTTTAAAATTGGATATTCATTTAAGAAACCCATATATCCAAAATCGATGAATGCCTTTATAATTGCAAGCATACTTAGTACTAAAACCATCGAGCCTAAAACTCTTGGAAGGATGTAAATGATATGGTATCGATTGGCTTCCTTGTAGGTAATGTCTTTTCTTGAGAATTCATTTTTGTAAAATTCGTAACTATATTCTGGAGTAAATTTGAAGAAGTTGACTCCTTTCATTTTGTTGATATTCCATTGGTGTAGATACTTTGGAGACAACCAGATTTGACAAGCAAGAATGAAAATGCTAAAAAAATATAATGGAACTTGCGTAAGACCTTCTTTTTTTTGATTGAGAGTGAGAAGTAAATCTTGAACTTGATCAGAGAACCATAAAAGCCCAAACAGCACCAAGAGTGTTATGACAAAGAAAATGTAATAGCTCAATCCGGAAATCAGTAAGCGAATCCAAATACTAAAATTTTGAAGAAAGATAAGAGCTTTTTTTAAGAGATTGCTGTAAAACCGCATATTTTATAAACTGTCTAATTAAACGATTAATTCATTTGGGATATTGCTTCTTCTTGCCAAAAGAATATTTTTTCTTGCACTTTTCAAAAAGGTACGAAAAGGATTTTTCTTATGAAAAACAAGGGCCTAATTTTATAGCATGACCAGGTCGACTAGAGAAAATGTTTTTGAGGAGAGCTTTTTATATTATTTCTTAAATTTGTTAATCCATCTTTTGTTCTCAAAAAGAGTTGATCTATTAATTCGACTATCTGGGCTTCCTTTTAAATTGTTTAAGTATTCTTTTATTGTTTTATAAATGGTCTCAGGCATTTGTTGGCTGATGGTAATTCTTTTGATAGTATCAAGCGAAATTTCAATATCAAAGACATTTTCAGCATCATTGTCTCTTTCCACAATGATTCTATATTCTTCTTCACATCGATATGGCCACCTTTTCGTGAAGGGAATATCGTCAACATTTAAAATAGTTGTTTTATTTTCAACGTCCGACAGTCTTCGATAGGTTACTTTTTTATGCTTTAAGTTTGGGATTTTGTCAATAATTGCGAAGAGCTTTTGGGCGTCAAATTCTATTAGGCAACCACTTGCTCCGCTAGAAAATGTTTTCCAGTGGTGTATTGTTTCATCTCCATGACTAAAGCATATTGCAAAGAGGTTTTTAATTTTCTTTTTCTTTTTATACTCTAAAATTAATTCTGAATCATTTTTATCTTCCCAAGATTTAGGATCTAATAATGTCAATTTTTGTCTTTGTAGCAGATCAAGTAAAACAGGGAGTGTCGTAAATCGATTTAGTTTTGTTATTTTCATTGTTGCTTTTTTATTACAGAGAGCTAGAAAAGGGGAATAATCTAGACGACACCTTTTGCTGAAGTATCAACTAAATTGTAATTCAATTGCTTTACTGTGGAACTAATTTACAAAAAAGGGAATAAGAAAAGATATTAATATTCTAAGATTTGAAAGGGATCTTATTAGGAATGAGCATTTTCTTTAATTTATTGGCTCATGATATAACTCTTTCCCCCACCGTTGTATATCTCTTTCTGGAAGCCCCGAATGGTTGAAAAGCTCATTAAACTCATCAATAATCTTTGACACAGCATTATCATCAGTTGTTCTAATTCTTGTCTCATAGTTTTCTTTGGTTCCACTTCCTGTAAAATTTAGTGAACCCATATACACAATTTTATCATCAATAATATAAATTTTGCTGTGTATAAAGGTGTTTTTATAGGTATTTGCCTTTTCCGGAGAAACAAAAACTTTAAATGGAAATAATTGAGAATAATGATAATTATATATTCGTTTATTTTTTATTTTGTTTTGATAGAAGTTTCGAGTAATAAATAAAAGAATGATAGGAATAATCGCGTATAGTAGCTTGATTTCCTTAAAAAAATAAGCTGATAATAAAAGAGACAAAATTAAACCAATATTTATATATAATAATATTTTGGTTAAATCAATCCAGTAATTTCGAGTTTTATCAGCTTCTTTATCTTTTGATTGATGCTGATTAATCAATTTGTGAATGTTTTTTTCGTAGGATCCGTAAAAATCTTCAATGTTATCAGTAGTTACTAGATGTATGTTAATCCCCTTAGTGTAGAGATAGATTAGTTCTTTAATTAGAAAAGGAGACAAATAGGGTGAGATAATTTTAACAGATTTTTTTGCGGTAGAAATATCTTCAAGTAGTTTCTTTCCTGCTCCTTTTCCAATATATATATCACAAATAGCTCCATTATAAAAAGTACTCATAAATACAAATTTTCTATTGGTTGGTTTTTTGATGTTTAAGCGAACGAAAAAGTATTAGCGATGAGAGAGGAGAGCAATAATACCTCGCCGTATTGACAAAATTATTTTTATTAGCGTATAAAGACATTTGTAGCATTGGTAAATAATGAAAGTCAAAATAATATTTTGAACGAATTCAGCTTTAAATTAAAAATCCAATGTGACTAATTTACAAAAAAGTTTAACACGTTTTTTGATTATTTGTAAAAATTAGTGTTAGTTTTTTAACCTTACATAATGTCTAAAAGCCGTATAAGCTGAAAATTTATTAAAAAAGATAGTCTGAAGAAAGTGAAGGCGTTTGCATTATGTACTCTCGTTTGACATATCGTTTTTTTCAGTAAGATTGAGATTAATTAGATTCTTTTCTGAGCTAACCAAAGCGTATGTTCACGAGACATCGCGTTTTCGGAATCTAGTACAAAAATTTTAAAACTTTCTTCCGTATTTATAAACTCTGCTTCTTGTTTGATTAAATTTAATTCTGATGCTGCAGTCGTATATGCTTCTTTATTTTCCTGATATTTTTTTAATTGCAGCCAGCCAAAAAAACTTGCCGACAATGTAGTAAATAACCCCACAAAATTGAAATTAGATTCTGGATTTTGGATCAAATATCCGATTGAAATTAATGCTAAAAACTGCATTGCAATTACTCCCCAAAACCAATTTTCATATTTAGCCTTATTGGAATCAGCTTTATTTGAATACCAACTAATCTGGTTATCTATTCTGTTTTTTAAATAAAAATTTTTTCTATCTTCCAACTTAAGATTTCTAATTTCAGACATTCGATCGGTTATTATAAGTAATGCTAAATGTTTAGCCTTTAAGGAAGAATGTAGATCTTTAAACTCTTTCTGTAATTCTCTTATCCTACTAGTAAATCTTAATTTAGCTTCCTCATCTGTTATTGAGTTTTCAAAATATTCGGATTTGGTCATAAAACGCCATGTTAAGGTTTTTGTAGATTCTGCTAAAGCTCTACCTCTATACCAAACATCTTCGTACTTTTTATTTTTAATAACCAAGGAAAAAATTATAACAATAAGCATTACACCTCCTGAAATAATGTATATTACCTTCTTGCTTTCTTCTGATTGAAAATTATAGATTGTCAATGCTGCACTTAATACCATTAAAAGTAGATCCAACCTAACATATCTCGTATATAGTTTTTGCGCCAACAAAGATGCCTGATCTCCTGCAATGTAATAGTTGGGGAAATCCTTTTCGTTCATTATGGTTTTACTTTAGTTTTATTAGAAATTGGATGAGATCTTTTATCAAAAGCCAGTTCAATATAATAATCTGGATTATTACAAAATATTTCCCATGTTGTCAGAACACAATACCTTTCGTCCTCACTTGAGGAACACCTTCCATTAGGTATATAGTAGTTATAAGAAAATTCTTTAATGACAGTATTATCATTTATTCTAACTAAGTTATGACTTTTTCCACAAGTGGTACAAGTATACGAACCCCCAAAAATTTTTTCTGTCATTGACGGCAAGACAACTCCTAAAATACCATTTTTAGTGTTTCCTACTCCATTATACAGAGACGCCTGTAGTTCTCTTTTGATAAAAGTTTGGTTTTCAAATATAGAATTTTCTGCGGATTTATCCCCTATTAAGAAGATAGTAACAGTCGAATCTGACAAATAATTTTCTCTAATTTTTCGCATAATATAGTCTTCATCATGAGAATTTATTGGTTCATGTAATGATTTGTCAATCATATCTACTTCAAGATGATCGTGGATATAGGTTTTATATGCTCTATCTTCTGTTTTGAAAGAAATGAAACATTTGTGTGCTGGCATTTTTCAATTATTTAGCGTAAGTTCTAATTGCGTTGACAATACTTTCTGCATCCCATTTTGTATTAAATATAGATCTTTTGGAAACCTCTTGAGAAACTCTTTCTTGGCCAAAGGGGATTAATCCGACAATCGGGATATCAAGAGATTGTGCTTTATCCATTTCCCAAATCATCCAATCACTGTGAGAGGCATATATTCTAGCGAAGGCTAAAACAATATTAGATGAAGAGATTTTTTCTTTAAGTTTAGTCTTAATATAGGAAGCATTTGATGAGTTTATTGGAATTTCCTTTGTTGCTTCCATGAATTCCACATTAAAATAGCCTCTATTATTGAGCATGTTTTGTAAATACTCTAAATCGCTGTGATAAGCCCAAGAATGACTCACAAAAATTTTATATTCTTTTGCCATTTTTTTATTTTTTTAATTCTTTTAATTGACTCAACCCATTTTCATATGTTTCAACTTGCCATGGTTCAGGGTTTAAACTGTAGAATCTGTCATTGTAAATTTTAAAATTTTCTTCATGACCTAATGCTACATAGCAGTTTGCCAACGTTGCATATATCCATATTAAGTCGGATCGTTTTTTAAAATCTTCATCCTTTTCTAATTTTTCAATGATTTTAATTATTTCCTTTCGGATTTCATTAGCCAAGTATTTAAGTGAAGTTTTCTCGACGATATCTTTTGATATTTCTGATTTGAAATCTAAACAAAGGGCGTAATTTTCTCCATTATAGTAGTCTTGCTTTATATTGAAGCCTCTTCTATAATATTCTATTGCTTTATGAAGATATTCAATGGTTGTTTTATTATTTTCCCAAAGTCTTTTGTAAATAGCTCCAGTAATACCTAAAGTTTCAGGATCTGTAGTATTCCAGTTTTCAGGGTCTAATTTACTAATGATATTTAAAGCCTTATTTAATGCAACATTTGGGCTCACGGTTTTATCTTTATAAGTGCATAAAGCTAATTGTTGAATATAGTAAGCATCATTTTCTACGCGGTCACTCGCTTTTTTCCACAGTTTAGCAGCTTCTAAAAAATTACTAATAGCCATTTCATTTTTTGCTTTTTCAACTAAGGCAAAAATATGTCTTTCGTTGTCGGCCAAATCTCGGATGGTTTGGATATATTCCTCTTCTGGCAAAACATACGGAGTAACCCCTTTAATATGGTGAAACAACGGACTGTCGGTTTCTTTACTTTTGTCGATAGTCTTTATCAGTTCAGTAAGCGCAGCAATACATCTTTGGGATTCGGTTACACCTATATCTTCTCCCATGTGTGAGTACATAAAAATAGAATTGTGATTAATGTCAAATGGGATATTACCGTCTTTCTCTTTCATGACGATTGTAGAATAGGGTCTTGCTGCGTGGCGAATTCCCAATTCGTAGATTGCATTTGGATTGAAGGTGGTAATATCTGCAATACAAAGATCAGCATGGATCAGCAACGCATACATATTTTTATCAATAATACCCGATTCTAAAATTTCATCACTGCGGACGCAAGTAAAGCCTGCTTTTTCTACGGCGGGTTTTATTATATTATGATAGGTTTTATCTAAATCATAGGTTTTTCCTAAAGTAGGGTCGGTTTTTTTTCCGTAGCCCATGATAACGAAGCAGAGTTTTGGCATTATCTTAGTTTTTGTTGGTTAGTAGATTTTGAATTTTATTAAAAAGTGGATTATGTTTATTTTTAATCTCTAAATTCTCATTCTCAGCTTTAGAGAAATCATTTATTTAAGTTCAAAATGTTTTTTACAATTGAATTAGGATTTTCATCTAGTAATTTTGGTGGTTTAAAATCAAATTTTTGAATAAAGCATCCTTCTTCATTTCTCTCACATACTAATACAAAAAGTTGATTTGTTGGCTTGCTCCACAATAAACCTTTAACCATTTGAATATAATCATCACCATACATTTTAGAGTAAAAGTCTTTAACGGAATTAGCAGTTTCATAAAACAATGTGACTTCTTCAAGTGGTTGATTCTCGAAGGCGTCCGAATGTTCTCCTGCAGAATCTCCATTATAACAGTTAGCAAAAATTAATAATTTATTATCAGTAGTAGCAAAATTAAACATTGATCCTCTCGTAAAGAATGTTATTGGGTATTTACTGCATTCATTCGTGAAATTAATTTGTGACAAACTATCCGCTGAGTATTGATACTGTGAATACTTATAAATTTTTTCTCTATTTTTTAAAAGAAGACCTTCATCAACTAAAATTTTCCCAAAGTCTATTTGATCTCCGACAATGCTAGATCGTAATTTTTGTTTTAAATTAATTTTAGAAAAAAATAATCCACGTCCAATACTGTCTTCTGTGCAAAGATCATGTACGACCGTTTTTTTATAAAAATCATTTAGTAATGAAAAAGTCGCACTATCCTTATTAGTTTCATAAGCTTTTGCATATAAAAATAATGTCTTATTTATATCAATTTCTCTAAATTTGTTCCCTTCAGCAATCAAATTATTAGCAATAGCATTTCTTTCGTTAATCTCTTTTTGTTTATAAAACGAATATCCTAAAATAGAAATAACAATAAATGTTATTGATCCCATTGTTAAGGCTAAAATTGTTTTTTGTTTTCTTTTCTTTTCATCACTTTCAATTTCCCTTGGAGGTACCCCTGTAATAGCAGAAATGATTTTTACAATTCCATTTGTAAAACCAGGTAACTTATAGTCAATTGGCCGATTATTTTTATTTACATATTCTGAGAGATCGATGTACAAAGGTTCTGATTGGAACTTTCCTTTTAAACATTCGGGTAAACAAGATGTTTGCTCCCAATCAAAATCATTGGATGTGTCATTCCATTTTATAATACCAGATGTTTTAACAATACAGAATCTGTGCAACAGTGGATCTTTCTCTCTCCACTTTTCAACTTCATCTGGAATCCATTTAGATTTTACGCATTCAGAAGAAGCTAATAGGATAAAGTTTTTAGAATTTTCTAAGGAGGTTTCAATATTTTCCCAGAGGTGTGGATTTGCTCCTAAATTGGTTTCATCTCTAAATACTGTCAAATTTCTTTTTAATTGATACCATGGTTTACTGATATTCTCAATAGCTTTTTGGATTGCAGGAGCTATACTACCGCAATCAGAATGAGAGTATGATATGAATGCGTCGTACTTCATGTAAAAAAAATTAATCTTTGTTCTTAACTTCTTTTGTATTAATATATTCGATCCATTTTTTTGTGGAATTAGAAATCAGACTTTCAAACCGTTCTACAAAAAGATTAAATGCATCAGCATTATTTTTATAAGCTCCAGATTTTGTTAGGAAAAGATATTTTTCGAATTTCAAAGATTCAGCGGTAGTTCTTTGTTCTATCCAGTTTTCGTGATATTTTATAATGGTTAATATACCAGCTGTTAAAGCCACTAAAATACCTAAAATTCCCACTACTATTTTAAGGGGACTTACATCAGAATCTATATATGCTGATAAAAGGGGTATTGACAATGAAAATAGTAATTCACTAATCTTGAAAAACAAATAGTATCTTTTATTGGCTTTACTTTTATTATCATACCATTGTATTTGATCTTTTACCCGGGTTTCGAGATATTCTTCTTCGGTTCGGGGAGTGTAAAGTAAAGGATTAGTTTTCATGGTGGTTTTAAAAATAATTATAAATTTTTCAAAAGAAAAAATCCTGAGTTTCTAGAATTTAGAGACCACACAATTTCAAAATCTTTCAATGCCAACCATTTTGATAATTCATCAAACGAGTATAATGTAGTTGACCCTAAACAAATTTTATCTTTTTTAAATGACTTATGATCAGCTCTAAATCTACAATTAATGTTTTTACATTCTATCAGTATATTCACAGCATTTGGAACTACGGTAAACTCGCGTTTTGGAACACACTCAAATTGTACTTTGTTAAATTCTGCATCTGTTACAGCTTCAATAGCACCAAATGCAAATTTGTTAGTAGAATCATGATTGTATGCGGTTACTAAGGTGCTTTTATCCTCAGAAGACAGTTTTTCAGGGATATTTTCAAGATTATGCAACCGGACATCAAGCAGTAAATAATCTCCTGAGTTCATTCCTTCTTTTATTTTTCCAATAAATTCTCCTTCATTATGGTTTCCAAATGTATATCCTAAAACGCTAAAAAAATTAGTATAATTATCGTAAGCGAATACATCTTTAAAATTGACTAGATCAAAAAAATCTCCTTGAATGGCCTTAATTTTTATTGGTTCGCTCCACCATTTATCAATTACAAAATCATTTACCAATTTTTGAAGTAGATCAAATGAAATGTCAAAAGGGTAAAAAGTGTTTAAATTATCTTTTTTGAGTAATTCATGGATAAAATATTTGTCAATAACACCATCACCAGAACCTAATGAAATGTAGTCTATTTTTTCACCATCTTCTAACCTTAATCTAGCTACAATATTTTCAGAATTATTTTTCATCAAATCAATTAGTTTATTGTGTCCGTAGCTGGGGTTTTGACTTAAAGAAAGCCAATTTGCTGAAGAAATGGAGCCTAAATAGTTGTATTTGAGATCAATAGATTTATTATTGTTTTTTTTAATTGGTTGGTAAGTTGCTTTAATAGGTCTATATTTGACGAATTGCCGTCGTGACTAAAAATAGCATCTACGATAGAATCATCTGAGAATCCCCTTTGTTCTATAAAACTATTCTGGTCGTCGGAATTATTTTGCTTCATCAAAATGCTTGAATTATTTTTCATAAATTGATTCATCGTACGATTCCAAAAATCACTTTTGGGAGCCGACACACCTAAGCCCTCAATGATTATTTCTTTAATTCTTTCCAAAGATGCTTGATTGTCAATTGATTCTAAGATTAAAAGTTCAACCAAAGGATTTGTGTCAGTTGATTTAAGAGGAGGAACAAGAATTGGTATAACACTATTATTCCTTTTACAGAGTAATAATGCTCCCAATTCAGCTAAACAAATTTGAGATTTAAAATAATTTCTGCTCAGGATTAAAAAGGATAATTTTGACTCAGAAATGGCATTAGTTATTGATTCAATCCAATTGCTACCTGAACGAACTTTATGACCATCTAATGTTGAGCAAAGAATTTTATTTTCATCAATCTTGAATGATTTTATTATTAAATCAACAAAATTTTGCACCAAATTTTCATCTTTTGATGAATGACTTATGAATATACTCATTTTTCGATATTTTATAAATAGTTTTTCAAGATTTCCTTCTCCGCACTTTTCTCTCCAATATCATATAAGAGATACCTATTGCTTGCATTGCTCATTTCCGCAATATCTTTTATATCTCGGGAAGTAAATTCTCGCTTTAAACCTAGACCATTTAAAGAATTTTCAGACAAACAGATGTTAAATCTCAAATAATTTATAATTGGTGTTTCATACAAACAGTCGTCTTTTAGATCTCCTATTTCACCATCAATTACTTTAGCTGTTGGTGATTTTGATAACCATTGTAAAAGAATTTGATTTTGCCAACTGGCATCTTGCATCAACATATCGGGAACATTTTTTGCCCAGGAGAGCAACCATGATTCATCAATTTGTTTAGTATGTTTATGATACTCTGTATATCCTGTCCCAACCGAAACTATGGTTAACTTATCTTCTCCTAACTCCCATTGATAAGGAAAACTCTTCATCGTTGCTACCATAAGAAGGCTTAAAGATGGATTATTAGCCATACTTACTCCACCATCTACAAAAGCAGCCATTTCTCCATTTCCAACATCAATAGATTGAGGTATAAAATAAGAAGGAGCTGCGGAACTGGCTCTTAATAATTGCCATAAAGGAATATTATTGTTTGATTTGTAGTACTTTCCTTTAGGATGATTAATAAATAACCATGTGCTATTGGTGTCTGCTCTTTTTGCCACAATGCATAATCCAGTTTTTAATTTGGTACTACCTAAGGTAATGTCTCCAACATGCTTTTTTAAATGCTTAACCAAGCTTCGTTCACTAAACTCCGCTTTAAAAAACCGAAATGTTTCTAAAGGATTCCACCAATTTCTTTTTCCAGCGAAAATTTCACCACCTAACTCCATATACATATCCTTGATTTCATCTACTTCTTTACCTAAAGCAAGTAAAGTGGCAATTATTGCTCCCGTAGATGTTCCTCCAATCAAATCAAAATAGTCGCTAAGCACATAATTGGGGTTGTCTTCTTTTTTACGTAGAATAGTTTCTATTTTTTTTAGATAACCTAGTGAAAGGGCTCCTCTGATTCCTCCTCCATCAAGTGAAAGGATTTTTTTTGGCCTACAATGGTCTTGTTGTAGATAGGTTTTCATCGAATTTGGTTTAAAGTAAAATTAGTAAATTTTTCTGTTATTAAGTGCAAAATATTTATAAAGCTCTTGAATTTCAAGAGATGATTATTATTGATTTAGTTTTGGATTTAAACAGCAAAGGAGTTGTAATTAAAGGTTTGTCTGATGGTGTTGATACTTCTACTATGAGTGGCCGTCTTTTTCTCAATATAATGGCTTCTTTGTCCGAATACGAGAGAGAATTAATAAGGGAAAGAACAAATGCAGGATTACAGTCAGCAAGGGCAAGAGAAAAAATTGGAGGAAGACCGAAAGGATTAAAAAAAACAATTGCAAAACTAATCCTTATACGTTCTGTTTATAAAGATAAATCTAAAACGCCTGAAGAAATTTACAAACACTCAGATTAACAAGAGCAACATTTTATAGATATGCAAAGATTCTTGATAAACACACCAATGAAGAAATAAAAAAGTAAAGTTTATTTTGGTAAATCAAAACGTATTCCGTAACTTTACACAATACAAATGAAATGTGATTACATCTTTTAAACATAAAGGTCTTTCTAAATATTGGAGTAAAGGAGATTCTTCTAAAATACCATCAGAAATGGTAAATCGCACTAGAAGAATTTTAGATTTGCTAAATGTAATTACAGAAGTTCCACAAGATTTTGAGCCATTTAGAAATTACAGATTACACCCATTGAGTGGCGATTTGAAAGACTTTTGGAGTGTAGATGTTACTGGAAATTGGAGAATTTTATTCAAATTCGATAATGGAAATGCTTATGATATTGATTTGAAAGATACTCACTAAATAATTAAATTATATGAAACCTATTGTCCGTGCCATTGAGCATAATACCCACGCAGGGGAAATTCTTTTTTATGATATTATTGAACCAAATAATTTAACGATTACGGAAACTGCTTCTTTGCTTGGTGTAACTCGTTCCAATCTTTCCAATATTATCAATGGAAAAAGTGCAATTAGTCCACAAATGGCAATCCGTATTTCTAAAGTGTTTGGCGGAACTGCAACTTTGTGGGTAAATTTACAGTCTGCTTATGACTTGCGTAAAGCAGAAAAAGAATGGAATACTCAAAATATTTCATTAGAAAAATTTGAATACGCTTAATTAATCTCAAAAAACGACCGTTTCTTGAAACTGAAATTTTCTATCTAACTCCTCTTCTATTTTAGTTCTCTTTTCCGTTTAATTTAATTGTTTTGATAATTAAGGTTTTATGAAACGATCAATTCATATAATGATTGGAACAATATGTTGTATAGAAATTCTATATATTTGTATAAAGCATTAAGCAAAGTGTCAAAAAATAGTATTCATATTAGCCATCCAGATTTTTCTAAGGTTCCAAAATATTTGTTTTGGGATACAGATTTTGATGCAATTGATTGGAGGACAAAATATATTGCTGTTATTAGACGAGTGTTTGAGCGTGGAGATGAGATTGCCAAAGAAGAAATTAAGAAATTCTATGGAGAAGAATTGGTTAGCAAAACACTTTCAAAAACACCTATCCGACCAATGAGACTTTATATCAATAAATAATGCTGTACTACTCTACTGTTTCCCCAAATTTAAAAGAGGCTTTAGCAGAATTATCGAACTCTGATATTTTTAAGC
>NZ_JBYVEB010000041.1:0-26404 GCF_058117085.1 Chryseobacterium sp. CG10_8
AAACTTTTTATGTAGTCTAAAAATAAGATAGCGTTTATTTCGTTTTTCAATTGAATTCAAATTCCAATCAGTATCAATCTTAGTTTTCTTAACTTTGCAAATCATTATTGAAATTAGTAAAATGCATAAAGCAGGATTTGTAAATATCGTAGGGAAGCCCAATGCGGGGAAATCTACACTCCTTAATGAGTTGATGGGAGAGAAGTTAGCGATTGTAACTCAAAAAGCTCAGACTACAAGACATCGTATTTTCGGGATGTATAACGAACCGGATTTGCAGATTGTTTTTTCTGACACACCAGGTGTACTGGAACCCAAGTACGGATTGCAGGAGAAAATGATGGATTTTGTAAAGGATTCTTTGCAGGACGCAGACGTATTTTTGTACATCATTGATTTGAGTGATAAGTCGGAGCCTTCCGAATTTTTGATTGATAAATTGAATAAAATTCCGGTTCCTGTTCTTATTTTGCTCAACAAGGTGGATTTAATCGACCAAGAAAAGCTGAATGAAGCTGTTGAATTTTGGCATGCAAAAATTCCAAAAGCTGAAATTTTACCGATTTCAGCACAAGAAAAACTCAATACAGATTTGATTTTACCAAAACTGAAATCACTGCTTCCAGAGAATCCTCCATACTATGACAAAGAGATGTGGACGGATCGACCAGAGCGATTTTTCGTAAATGAGGCTATTCGCGAGAAGATTCTTTTGAACTATGATAAGGAGATTCCGTATTCGACTGAAGTTGTAACTGAGCAGTTTAAAGAAAAAGAAGGCATTATTTTTGTAGATTCGATAATCTATGTAGAGCGAGACTCTCAGAAGGGGATTATTATTGGACATCAAGGAAGTGCGATAAAGAAGGTCGGGACAGAAGCTCGTTTGGATTTAGAAAAATTTTTTGGAAAGAAAATTCATCTCAATTTGTTCGTTAAAGTGCGAAAAGATTGGCGAAAAAACGATCGAGACTTGAAAAATTTCGGATATCGATAAAATTTAGTTTAAATTTTGTGATTTTTTAATTTAGATAAAATAATTACTTTTACTGAAAAATGATTGTATGAGTATATTTACCTCCACCAAGAGTAATGCTTTGTTTACGGACATAGCTTTGTTTCTAGCACGTGTTTTTGTCGGTGTCTCAATGATTACGCACGGTTACCCCAAATTAGAAATGCTTATGAAAAGCAAAGGAAAGATTGAATTTTTCGATTTTTTGGGTTTAGGTGCTGATATTTCTTTGTATTTGACCGTTTTTGCAGAGGTGGTATGTTCATTCTTTTTATTTTTGGGGCTTTTCACAAGATGGGCGTCTTTTTTCCTTTTTGTGACCATGTTAGTTGCGGGATTAGTTGTGCATGGAGCAGATGCTTTTGATAAGAGAGAGATGGCTTTGCTATATATGTTTTTCTATTTAATTTTCATTGCGTTGGGTCCTGGTAGATTTTCAGTAGATGGCATGATTGAGAAGAAAGAGAGAAAGGCACGTTGGTAAAAGTGATTTGTAAAATATTAGGTAGAAAAGAAGTCTTTCTAGGCTTCTTTTTTTTGTTTAGAAGATTTGATACTTTTGTAGTCTCGCTTAATAGTTAGCTGATTGGGAAACTAGATGAGGTTGATTTGTTTACTGTTATTATTTTCTATATTATTTCTAATGGTCTATAATTTTATAATCTTAAAAGCTTATATTAATTGTTAATAAGTGAATTGACTTATATTTTTATTTAATAAGTATTTTTGCTTATATTTGCAGCATGATTGCGGTAATCACTGGAGATATCATAAACTCCCAAAAAACCAATACAGAAATTTGGTTACAAAAACTAAAATCACTCCTCGGAAGCTGGGGAGAATCTCCTGCGGAATGGGAGATATATCGTGGCGACGAATTTCAATACAAATGCAATATTGATGATGTTTTTTGGAAAATAGTTTCCATTAAATCTCACCTCAAATCCTTCGATAATCTGGACGTAAGACTGGCAATTGGCATTGGAGATGAGGTTTTCACCTCGGAAAAAATCACAGAATCTAATGGTTCGGCTTATGTTAACTCTGGAAGATTGCTTAACGAAATAAAATCCGACGGAAGAAATCTTGCCATCAAGACCCCTAATGAAGATTTGGATAAAGACCTTAACATGTTGTTCAAATGGGTATCTTTGGATTTTGATAATTGGACGGTCGTTTCAGCTGAAATTATCGAAATTTTTGTAAAAAATCAGTCTCAAAATCAGGAGCAAGTTGCACAACAGCTCAATATATCTCAGTCATCGGTGAGCCAAAGACTGAAGAGAGCCAACTATGATTTGGTTTTGGAAACAGACAAGTACTTCAGAAAAAAAATAGCCACTTTATAGATGATGATTTTCTTTCCACTCATATTGGCACATTTACTTGGAGATTTTATCTTACAGCCAAGTTCGTGGGTTGCCAACAAAGAAAGAAAAAAGGTCAAAAGTCCTTACCTCTATTGGCATGTCCTTATCCATACTGGTTTAGCTTATTTATTTTTATGGAACTTAGATTGGTGGTGGATGCCACTTGTTGTTGGTGCGTCTCATTTTATGATAGATGCGTCGAAACTTCATTTTCAGAAGAGCAACAACAAGAGGAGGTGGTTTTTTATTGACCAACTTCTTCACTTAGCTATTATTATTGGATTAACGCTTTCCGCAACTGAAGTTGATTTTGAAAAACTTCATTCGGTTGAATTTTTAAAAATAGTCACCGCTTTGGTATTTTTGACTACACCAACATCAATGCTTATCAAGATGTTACTTTCTACTTGGACGCCAGTGACTTTGGACCACAGTAAGCTGAAAACGGAATCATTGACCAATGCCGGAAAATATATCGGAATCCTCGAACGTCTTTTGGTCTTCACCTTTATTATGATGGGACATTGGGAAGGAGTAGGATTTATGATTGCTGCAAAATCGGTTTTTAGATTCAGTGATTTGGCAGAAGCCAAACAAAGGAAATTAACAGAATACGTATTAATAGGGACTTTACTAAGTTTTGGTCTCGCAGTTTTAACAGGAATATTAGTTACAACATAATCATATTAAATTTATGGAAAAAGGGGAAATGCTTTACGAAGGGAAAGCCAAACAAATCTACGCTACCGAGAATCCGGAGGAAGTGATTGTTAAGTTCAAAGACGATGCAACGGCTTTCAATGCTCAAAAGAGAGGACAGTTTGATCGAAAAGGAGAGATGAATAATGCTATTACAACTCTGATTTTCGAATATCTTAAAGAGAAAGGGATCCCAACGCACTTCATCAAGCAACTTAATGATAGAGAGCAATTGGTAAGAAAAGTGGACATTATTCCTTTGGAGATGGTGGTTAGAAATTATGCAGCGGGAAGCATGGCTCAGAGATTGGGCGTTGAAGAAGGTATTAAATCTCCTGTAACCATCTTTGATATTTGCTACAAAAAAGACGAATTGGGGGATCCATTGATTAATGATTATCATGCAATTTTTCTTGGAGCAGCAACTCAGGAAGAGTTGAAAGAGATGTATGATTTGACTGGGAAGATTAATGAAATTTTGAAAGAACTTTTTGATAAAATCAATATTATTTTGGTCGATTTCAAAATTGAATTAGGTAAGACTTCTGATGGTCAAATTATCCTTGCTGACGAAATTTCTCCGGACACATGCAGACTTTGGGACAAAGATACCCTTAAGAAGCTGGACAAAGACCGATTCCGAAGAGATTTGGGAGAAGTTACCGAGGCATACGTAGAAATCTACGATAGATTGAAATCTGTACTTTAAAAAAAGAAATACTTCAGCACCGGCATTTATGAAGAATGTAGAACAACAAAAGAAAGAATATTTACAACAGTTCAAGGAAAGACCTTACGGACGCAATCTATTTCGTACCAAAGAAGAGGAAAAGATAGATGCACCTAATGAAGAGTGTGGAATTTTTGGATTATATTCTGACACAGACACGGATACTTTTTCGCTGTCTCAATTCGGGCTTTTTGCACTGCAACATCGTGGTCAGGAAGCATGCGGAATTACTGTAAGCAACCAAGGGAAGATCTTTAACTACAAAAGTGAAGGTCTTGTATTGGACGTTTTCAAAGACATCCATGAACCAGAAGCCTTTATGGGAAATAGCGTCATTGGTCACACAAGATATACCACAGCCGGAGATAAAAGAAGATATAATTTTCAACCTTTTTTTGCCAAAAACGAGTACGACCAAATTATTCTTTCCATTGCTCATAACGGAAACTTAACCAATGCAGGGAAATTACGAAAAGAACTTGAGGATGAAGGGGTAGTTTTTAAAGCAACTTCTGATTCGGAGGTGATTTTGAGATTGATTCAGAAAAATTTGGATTTAGGACTGCGTGGAGCAATCAAAGCTACAATGGAAAAAATTGAAGGAGCTTATTCGGTAGTAGGAATTACCAGAAATAAGTTCTTTGCCTTCCGTGATCCCAATGGGATTCGTCCTTTGATTTTGGGAGCAATTAACGAGAAGACCATGGTGGTAGCCTCGGAATCAGCTGCATTAGACGCAGTTGGTGCGCAGTATGTTCGTGATATTTTGCCAGGGGAAATAGTTTATACTGGTGAAAACGAGACTGGATTACAAAGTTTTATGGCTACGGAAAATTGCGAAAAAAGATTATGTGCATTTGAGTACATCTATTTTGCACGTCCTGACTCTGATTTGGAGGGAATTAACGTTCATGAAATTAGAGAAAAGTCAGGAGAAAAAATTTGGGAACAAGCGCCAGTTGATGCGGATATTGTGATTGGAGTTCCGGATTCGGGAGTTCCGGCTGCTATTGGCTTTTCCAAAGCTTCAGGAATTCCTTTTCGACCAGTTTTAATTAAGAATAGGTATATTGGAAGAAGTTTTATTGTTCCGTCTCAGGAAATGCGAGAAAGAATTGTGAATCTTAAATTAAATCCAATTATCAGAGAAATCAAAGATAAACGCGTGGTGATTATCGACGATTCTATTGTTCGTGGGACGACTTCCAAAAGATTGGTTAAGATATTGAAAGATGCAGGCGTTAAGGAAATACATTTCCGCAGCGTTTCGCCTCCGATTATTGCCCCTTGTTTCTTGGGAATCGATACGCCTTCGAAAGATGAATTGATTTCTGCAAACATGACAACTGAGGAGTTAAGAGACTATCTTGGAGTTGATTCTTTGGAGTTTCTGAGCATCCCGAATTTGATTGAGATTCTTGGAAGTTCTAATCATTGTTTTGGATGTTTCACAGAGAAATACCCAGTTAATAAAGGAGAAGAGGTAGAGCTGTTTTAGAGCTTGCTTGTCATTCTTTTGCTCAAAAAATAAATTTTTTAAGTATTTCGAAATTAAATATTCAACCCTTTCAGAGTATAAATTCTGAAAGGGTTTTTTAACTGTATTTGTTACTTTTATTTTAGGGATAGCAATATTTTTCAATACTTTAGTATAAGAAAAATAGTTGATTTGGTTTTTATAGCTACTAATCAATGATATAAAGCTTATAACTGCAAAATGAAAGTAAAAATTACAATGCTCGATGTCAAAGACGGAGACGCCATTATTATCGAATTATTTAAGAAAGAAAAAACATTGGTAATGGTAGTTGATGGGGGAAATACGATGTTTTATGAGATGAAAATGAAGCCAAAACTTCAAAAAATTTTGAAATCACATCGGAAGAAGGCTCCAGATGTTGTAGTCTGCACGCATTACGATAGCGATCATATTGGTGGATTGATTCCCTTGCTTTGTGATTATATTGATGAAATAAAGGAAGTTTGGGTACATAAGACACCGAAACTTATAGAAGGTTACATCGAAAAAGCCAAAAAGCTGAAGTCATCACACGAAAAATTTGAAGTGGATTTATCTACAACCAATTTAGCAGTTGGTTTGGAGAGCAGTAATTTTTTTCCTTCCAAAGAAACTCTCGATGACACTGCAAACTTGGTACTTGAATCTTTACCTCAGCTGAAAAGGCTGATTGATTTGATTCCCGCATCAAAGTTGAAACAAGTTTTCCATGATCAAAAGCCTTTATCAGATTGGCCAGAAATTAAGATATTAGGACCCACCAAAAAATATTTTGACTCGCTTTTTCCGCCAAAGAAATCTTTTGAAGAATTTGTAACTGAATCAACTATGGAATCTTTATCCTATGAAATTGGTAATACCCAATTTTTAGAAATAGATAAAGTTAATCCTTGTGATAAACTGAAAACGGAGCAAGAAACGCATTTGACAGCACCTAATAAAGCAAGTATTATTTTTGTAATTGATTGTGATAAGAAGAGATATCTTTTTACAGGAGATGCCGGAATCGAATCCTTCAAAGCAATTCCTGCCTGGGAATCAGAACTTAAGAATCTCTATTTTTTGAAAATTCCACATCATGCAAGTGATAACAATATTTCCAGAGATTTGATCGAGGTAATGCAACCGATATATGCTTATAATTCTGGTAACAGACATCAGGATGATGCGGTATTGCAATGTATATTCTCGAAAAAAAGGAGCAAGGAAGTTAAATCCACCAAAGAAGAAGGAGATCTATTTTTTGAATAATTGAAATACTATTTTGAAAGTTGAATTTTAATCGAGAATAGTCATTTCAAATCCAAGGATTAAATTGTTTCACCTTCAAAATATTTGATTTTTGCAAGAAAAATTGGTGTTATTGCCTTATTTTACCTCAGCGATAGATCTTACCATGCATTATTTTTTAATTTAATCCTCTATAAAACTCAATCATTTCAAGAATTTCTTCAAGAGAGCAGGTACAATTGATTTTTGATGCACCGATTTTCGAAATCAAAGAAAAATTAATCTGACCAGAAAAATTCTTTTTATCACTTAACATCAATTGGATTATCGCTTCATCACTGAAGTTGTCAATGGGCTGATAAGGGAAGAATCTTAAAATTTGACTATTAATTTCATACAGTTCTTCCGTTGTAAGACCAGCTTTCTTCGCGGAAAGATAAGATTCTGCGAGGATTCCCATGGCTACAGCTTCTCCATGAGGAATAGGATTTCCATTTTTTAGATATAGGCTTTCTAGCGCGTGTCCAAAAGTATGTCCAAAGTTGAGAGATTTTCTAATGTTTTGTTCTTTAAAATCAATTTCAACTACATGTTGTTTAATTTCCATAGACCTTTTTATCATTGGAGTAAGATTTTCCACAGAGATCTCTGAAATCGAAATCAGATCCTTCCAATGATTGATGTCTGCAATCAGTCCATGTTTCAGCATTTCTGCAAATCCACTTCTTAATTCGTTATAAGGAAGCGTTGTAAGGAAATTTGGATTCACAAAAATCATTTCTGGTAGGGCAAAACTCCCGACCATGTTTTTTAGGAAGTGAAGATCAATACCAGTTTTTCCGCCCAAAGAAGCGTCGCACATAGCTAAAAGCGTTGTGGGAATATGGACAAAATCTATTCCTCTTTTGTAGGTAGAAGCTACAAAACCTCCCATATCTGTAATAACGCCACCTCCAAGATTGATTAATAATGCGTTGCGATCCGCTTCGAATTCGGCCAAAATTTCCCATAATTGCGTTGCGGTTTCGATATTTTTCATTTCTTCACCGGCTTCAATTTCAATAATCTCAAAAGGAATATCGATTTCCAGGTTAGGAAGCAAGCTCGGAAGGCAATATTCATGGGTGTTTTCGTCAACAAGAATGAAGATTTTGCTTACTTTTTTCTGTGCTAAAAACTGATTGATTTGAGTGAAATCGGAGTCCAAAAAAGAAATCATATATTAATTTTTGACAAAAATAAAGCTTTTCTTTTTCAAAAATGGGGTTACAAAGTAAAGATAAATCGTAAGAATCGGACATCTTTAATTATCTTTGCAAAAATTTAAATAAATGAGCAGAGATAGAGAAGGTTCCGGAAAACCAAAAAGACCGAGAATTTCCAGGTCAGGTAATTCAGGAAGTTCACGTTCGGACAACTCTGGAAGTTCACGTTCCAACAGAATTGAAAGAGGAGACAGGAATGAGAGAACGGATAGAAATGACAGAGGTGAAAGAAGTGGAGGAAAGACTTTCGATGCCCGCAAAAAATACGAAAAAGGAAATCTGAAATACGGAAAACCGCTTTCTGATGACGAAAGAAGAGAGGAGAGAACCAAATCCTTCGTTCAGAAAAGAAAGTTTCAAAAAATTGAAAAAGAAGCTAGCAAAGATACTATCAGATTGAACAAGTATATAGCTAATTCTGGTATTTGTAGCAGGAGAGAAGCGGACGATTTGATCAAGCAAGGATTGGTGGAAGTTAACGGAAAGGTGGTAACCGAAATGGGTTATCAGGTTCAGAAAACTGACAAAGTAGTTTTTGACGGTCAATCCATTACTCCTGAAAAACCAGTTTATGTGTTGCTTAACAAGCCAAAAGGTTACATTTCCACCACCAAGGATGAGAAGATGAGAAAGACCGTGATTGACTTGGTTGCTAATGCTTCTCCGTATCGTCTTTTTCCAGTTGGAAGGTTAGACAGAAGTACAACTGGTGTTATCTTGTTAACCAATGATGGGCATTTGACTAAAAAATTGACACATCCAACTTTTGATGTCAAGAAAATTTATCATGTTACTTTGGATAAAAAGTTGGCGAGAAGCGATATGGATGCAATTATTGAAGGTATTCGTTTGGAGGAGGGAATCGCAGTTGTAGATAGAATTTCTTATATCGATGGAAAACCTAAAAACGAAATCGGAATCGAGATCCACATTGGATGGAATCGTGTCATCCGAAGAATTTTCCAACGATTAGGTTACGAAGTAGAAATGCTTGACCGAGTAATGTTTGCGGGTCTTACTAAAAAGAACATTAAGCGAGGGCATTGGAGAATCCTCACGGAATTAGAGGTTAACAATCTTAGGATGTTATAATATATGCTAATATGTTCAAACCAAAAATAGTTGTTATTTTTTAGAAAAAAATATTGACAAACTTTGATGTTGATTGGAAGAAGGTTTTAACTCTGCTTAGGAGTGGATTATTAGTACCTCTTATGCGATCGATGTGATAAATTATAGTTAAGGATGGCAAAAACCATCCTTTTTTTTGTGAAAAATAATGGAACAGCTCAATGTGTCAAAGAGACTAATTGCTGTTTTTCAATTTTTATGAAAGAATACAATCATATCAACTTGATACATACAGCTTTTTGGTTAAAGGAAAATACCTTTTTGACAATCAATATCTTCCTTTTCAAAAGTATGGTATTTTTCGTTAGCGAGAACTCTAGAAGTATCAATCAATTCAAAAGTTCTCTTATTCAATTTAACCTTTTTAAATCACTGCCAAACAGTGGAGTTTCCAAAAATTCACATCCTGTTTCAAACTTTTGATACACAAAAGACCAAACTATGTTCAACCTCCGAATATCACAAGACTATCTACTAAAAGATTAGATCTTTTTTACGGATAATCTTGAGTACTACTTTCTTATCATCACAAGCTATCTAAAAGTTTAATTTTTTAGACTTTATTAAGAAATTAGTTTCTGAGTCACTAATTGGACTTGATAGTAAAAGTTTTGTATTTAAGACATTTGAGGATCGTCCTTTTTATATCAGTTTGATCGGTTTCTATTGGAAGCAAATGGCTTATTGATGTAATAATTTTTTTATAAAATACATGTTAAATAACATTTTTGCTTATAATATTATTTGAAACCATAATATAAATAAATATTATTCCCAATAATATTAAAAAACAATTAAATATTTATATTATTTATATTATTTATATTTCTATTTATATATTGTTGAATTTTTGTCAATAAATTATATCTTTGTTGCCTAAAATAGAAAAGCAGAAATGAAAAAAACAAAAAAATGCTGGAATTTTCTCCAAGGAATTTTCCTATACAATCTTATATTTTTATTGAGTGTTGGTTCGGTTAAATCCCAACAAGTAACATACTCTTATACTGGGTCTTCAATTACCCAGATTTCAACGGGCAATATTAACGAAGGAATAAAGATCATTTTTACCGATCAGGATATTGTCAATAACTTTTATACATTGGGAGAAAATACAATCTATCTTTTTGCGGGTGTAGAAACACAAAATGATGCATCGAATACTTGGGAATATACACAAGGTGATATTAACACTACGAGTACTCTTGTACCTATGATTTTGGATATATCGGACCCAACTAGTAACACTGCATCCAACACTTATTCTGTTGTACTGTATCCTAAAAATTTTTTCACCAGCATTCCTAACGGAACTTCGGTATATGGAATTCATTTTCTCATTAGGAATCAATTTGGTGTTGGCGGAAATAACCAAACACAAAATATGTACATCAATTTGGCTGATGCAGTTTTTTATAATTACTGTACAGGTGGAGAGAAGGATAATTATGGTGATTATGATTGCGATGGGGTTATTAACGAGAATGACGCAGATGATGACGACGACGGGATTTTAGATGGTGTCGAATGTGTTAGAGCCGCAGCAGAATTTGGGGGGACTTTTGGTACGGCGACAAGTAGATCTCAAACGAGTACAAGAAATTTGCAAACCCCTGTTACTGGGATGTATGTTTATCAGCCTATTATTACTACTCCACCAGCAGCTACGCAAGCAGCAGCAGGAAGATACGCTGTAGTAAGTGGATATTCTGTACGGTATTGGCATAGTGGTTGGACAGGATCGGTTGGACATACTACAGGTACACCAGATGATATGTTTTTGGCTATTAATGGAAGCGATAGGGAAGGGTCATTTTTTACGCAGTCCTTTTATTTGCAGGCAGGCTCTAGTTACAATTGTGGATTTTGGGCTCAGAATGGAGTTGTTTCTCCGGGTTTTCCATGTCATCTAGCCGCTGAAGTTAGTTTTGGAGGATCAGTTGTTGCGTCAATTGATACAGGTGTAATGTCTTCGGGAAATGGAACGACTCGTTCTCCTTGGATTAATGCCAATGGAACTTTCTTGGCTGCAGCATCGGGAATTTACACTTTCAGAATTTATAATATTTCTCGAGAGCTTAGTGGTAACGACTTTTCAATTGATGATATTTACTTTAATAGAGTAGGAGGTTGTATTGACAATGATGGTGATGGTATTGTAAACTATTTAGACTTAGATAGTGATAATGACGGTTGCCCCGACGCGTTAGAAGGAGATGAAAATGTGACACGTGCGATGTTAGTAAAATCTACAAAAATACCTGGAGGTAACGGTGTAAATCCAACAGTAGCGCCAACATCTGGAACATACAACAAAGCTGTGCTATATAATTTAGGAAACTCATCTGTTAATATTGATGGTGTGCCTACTGCTGTTAATTCTAGTGGTGCCGCAGATGTAGGTAGCGATGAGGGACAAGGAATAGGTAACTCCGTAAACCCTTCTGTTAATGATTGTATTTGTTATAACAATCCAAACATTAGTACATCAGGAATTGATAGCAAGCATGGAATTACCCTATTAAAAAAAGCGGGAGCCGACAATGGAAATTGGCCTTTGAAAAGAAAATCTGCACATACGGTATTAGAATCTAATACCAAAGGCTTGGTAATCACTAGGATGTCTAAAATTGATATACTGGGACAGACTTCGCCTTCTGTTATTCCTTCTAAAATTACGAATCCTGTCGAAGGAATGATGGTTTATGACACCACGGATAAATGTTTAAGAATCTACGATGGAGTTTCTTGGGGATGTTTTGACACACCTTCTTGCCCATAATTACTTATTAGAGAAGTCAACTTTCAAAAAAACAAAAATGAAAAAGTTATTATTTTCCATTGCAATATGGGTTTCATCCATTGCATATTCACAAGTTATCATTGGTAATGCAATAGGTACAGCTTCCGACAAAACTTCGGTACTATTAGAATTTGCCAATACCAATAACAAGGGAATTATCCTACCTTACCTTAGAAATCTTCTTTCCACACCTACGGAAGGAACTTTAGTGTTGGATGCTAGAGATCCAACTGCGGCCCGTGTTAAGTATTACAAAGGAAATTGGTTCGATTTAAGTGGACAAGATGCCAATGTTTCTTCTGTATTAGAAACCCAACCAGATAATGTCAATGAAACTGGAGCTAAAACAATTATAGGCTCTGATACCAGTATTGCAGATGGTGTTTTGGTCTTAGAGAGCTCAACAAAGGCTATGGTCTTACCAGTAGTGGACAATACAAATAATATTCCTAGTCCCAGTCCTGGAATGATGGTGTATATTAATAAAGCAGGAGCCAAGCGTCTTGCAGTATATAATGGAAGCAAATGGAGTTATTGGGAACCACAATGGACCGATAAATAACTCAAGTCCGAGTTTTTTTTGGATACATAAATAAAAAATTAAGGTAGGTTTTAAAGCGAAAAACCTACCTTTTTTATTTATTTATGTGCAATTATTTTTTTTACAAAGTAGTCAAAAAAAATAATTGGAGCTTTTAAAAAATATATCATGAATTTTTTGTCAAGTATTTCAAGTTTGTAAAAGCCTTCAATCAAGTGCATTTAAAGTCAATATGAAAATCGGTTTAAACTGAAAAACGTCTAATTCTAAAACAAAAACGGAAGCAAAACCGCTTTTGCTTCCGTTTAATCAAGTGTTTTAGTCCTTATATCTACTTTATTTTTATTAGAACAAGACAATTGTTATCGTCATTATTTTCTAACAAAACTATGTACATCTTCTTCAGAAACAGGATTACCACCAAGAATGATCAGTCTTTCAACTACATTTCTTAATTCTCTGATATTACCTGTCCACGAAAATGCTTCCAAAGCTTTAATTGCATTAGGGTCAAAGACTCGTGCCGCATTTCCTTGTTCTTCGGCAATTTGTTTCGCAAAATGCTTAATTAAAATCGGAATATCGTCCTTCCTTTCATCCAATGGTGGAACATATATTTCTATCACTGATAGTCTATGGTAAAGGTCTTCTCTGAATCTTCCTGCTTCAATTTCTTTTTGCATATTTTTATTGGTTGCGGCAAGAACTCTTACATCGACCTTAATCTCTTTATCACTTCCAACAGGTGAAACTTTGTTTTCTTGTAAAGCTCTAAGTACTTTGGCTTGAGCAATTAAGCTCATATCTCCAATTTCGTCCAAAAAGATGGTTCCTCCATTGGCTAATTCAAATTTTCCTTGTTTGTCTTTAATAGCTCCGGTAAAAGAACCTTTAACATGTCCAAAAAGTTCAGATTCAATAAGTTCAGAAGGGATTGCCGCGCAATTAACTTCAATCATTGGACCTTTGCTTCTATTACTTTGAGCATGGATGGAATGAGCAACCAGTTCCTTTCCAGCGCCATTGGGACCAGTAATCAAAACTCTTGCATCAGACTCTGCAACTTTGTCAATCATTGCTTGTATCTTCTTGAGACCAGTGCTTTCGCCAATCATTTGATATTTTTTGTTGACTTTTTTCTTAAGGGTTTTGTTCTCAGTCTGAAGTTTTCCTTTATCTAAAGCGTTTTTTACACTAGTAATCAATCGGTTAATGTCAATTGGCTTTGATATGAAATCATAAGCACCTTCTTTAAGACAACTTACGGCAGTATCGATGTCAGCATGTCCAGAAATCATCACAAAGTTAGATTCTGGTTTGATTTGCATCGCTTGTTTTAGTAATTCTGTTCCAGAAAGTTTAGGCATTTTAATGTCGGAGATAACCAATTCGAAGTCATTTTTTTCAATTTGTTTAAAGCCTTCTAAACCATCCTCTGCAATGACAAATTCGTAATTTTTCAGTTCATCCGAAAGTATGTTTTCTAGAACTCCTGAAATTGCTTTTTCGTCCTCAACAATAAGAATTTTCTGCATATTGTATTTGGTTTTATAGATTTTTAATTTTTATTATTCTGCAAGTTATTAAAATTTAATGAAATTTTGGGTACAGCGAAACTATTAATAGTTTCGTTCACCAAAAATCGCTGAGCCAATTCTTACGGAATTAGCACCGCATTCTATGGCGGTCATGTAATCGCCACTCATTCCCATAGAAAGTGTTTTAAGAGGATGAATTGAAGAAAGCTCATCATATAATACTTTTAGTTTTGAGAATTCGCTTTTTACCTGAGATTCATTGTCTGTAAAGGTTGCCATCCCCATTAAACCTATTATTTTGATGTTGGGGTATTGTCCTGATAACCAATCATTTAAGATTTCTTTAGCTTGATTTTCTTCAAGACCAAATTTGGTATCTTCTTCTGCAATTTTGACTTGCAGAAGTACTTTGATTTGACGATTATGCAAAGCTGCTTGTTTGTTGATTTCTTGTAAAAGTTTTGCAGAATCTACACTCTGGATTGTATCGACAAATTCGGCAATGTACTTTACTTTATTAGTCTGCAAATGTCCGATGAGATGCCATTGGATATCTTGTGGAAGGAGGTCTTTTTTTTCCAATAATTCTTGAACTTTGTTTTCTCCAAAAACTTTGATTCCAGCATCATATACTGTCTGTATGCTTTCAACTGATTGAGTCTTCGATACAACAACTAAATTGCAATTATTAGGAATTTGATTTAAAATTTTTTCCAGATTGTTTTTTATGGAGAATGATTGCATAGATAAAGAAAAGGGGTTTTTCCTGTTTTACAGGTGTCAAAGATAGAATATTTTTGTATAAACAAGAATTAAAAAAAAGCACATTATGAAGACTCTACAAGACCATCTGATTTCTGCACAACAAGCAAATCAATTACAGGAAGAACATAACAAGAAAAATTACGTTTTTATAAATGATCATCGTGATCCTAAGGCGCCTGATGCTTTAAGAGCAATTTATGATTTGGAAATAATTCAGGATTATCTTAATTATGTCAGAGTGGAAGCTCAAAAGAAAGGAGTAACCAATGTTAAGCTCTCGATTAATTTCGGTCAATATCCATTAGAAAATTTTGATAGCCGGTTGGACCCTAATTTTAAGGGATATCAGACGGTATTGATTTCTCCAGAAAATGATGCCCTCACTGATTTGGACTCCTTAGATTTTGGGAACATGTGTCCCCCATACTAGTATCATGTAAAACGTAATTATGACGATAATTGGAAATATTTTTTTAGCAATTTATATAATAACCCTAATTCTACTTTTAGCATATAGAAAAAAACTTGGAGAGCATGTTGGATTAGTAATTCTTTCATTTGCAATCACTTTTATTATAGAAATAACTGCCACAACTTTAAATTATTTTGGAATTGTTAAAAATAGTACATACTTATACTCTATAGGTATCATTACGGTTGTTTTTGGTATTTATTTTCTGTACTTTATCAAACAAGTATCCAACTACAAAAGTCGAAGAATCTGTATTTTACTGTTTATAGGACATTTGATTAACGTAATCACTTCTTTCTTTATTGATCAAACTTTTCTCACCCAATATCCAATCATAACAAGTATTATTAGTATTGGATTATTGTTAATCTGCATCGCAATTTTTTTGAGGGATCTTTTTAATTCTGACGAAGTTTTAAGATTAAGAGGTTTTTTTCCATTTTGGTTTGCCATCTGTATCGTTATTATATATGTTGGTACTATTCCTCTATTACTATTTGTTCCTAAAAATATATTTACAAGGCTAGAATTTCAGATTATCATGCTTTGTATTAACATGGTAGGCTACTCTGTATTGATTTCTGGTATTTTTTTAGCAAGTTGTAAAAAAAATGGTAAATTTATAAGGTGAATCATATTACCTTGCTTATTATAGTGTCAATTATTGTCATCTTATTAATAATATTGGTGATGGTATTGGTATATGTTGGATTTGTTAAAAAGAAATCAAGCTTAATATTAGAGAGACAAAATCAAGAAAGGATTTTTCAGCATGAGTTGGCAACAACGCAGATTGAAATCAAAGAACAGACTTTGAGTAATGTTGGTCGAGATTTGCATGATGATATTGGACAAAAACTTTCTGTTGTAAGGTTGATGAATAACAGGCTAATACAAAAGCTCTCGGGGGAAGAAAAACAGAATCTTGAGGAAATAAATGAATTGATTGGTGAAAGTATTCAAGATATTCGAGATCTCTCCAAAACTTTCATTTCAGAGCAGGTTGAACATTTTGGATTAATAGACTCTTTAGAATTTGAAGTAAAAAGACTCAGTAAGTGCAGTCTAGTGAAGCCTTCGCTGACCTTCAATAATCATGATATCGATATCAATTCGAAGCATGCTTTGATTTTATTTCGAATAATTCAGGAAAGCATGAGCAATGTTTTGAAACATTCTAGAGCAAAGGAACTGGTGATAGATATTCAGGATACGGAAAGTCAACTAGATATCACAATTTCCGATGATGGAGTAGGATTCAACAATGTAGGTATAAAGAGCGGTAGTGGTCTCAAGAACATGATTAATCGAGCACAGTTAATTAATGCCGATTTCAGAATATTTTCTAAAGAAAAAGTAGGAACAAAAATCAGAATAAAATATCATAAACCTTAAAATAATGAAACCAATTGATGTTGCAATTGTAGATGACCACCTTTTGGTGTCTAAAGCGATAGAGGATATGATTTCCGCAAATCCAAACTATAAAGTATGCCTTAACGCTTCTAACGGTGAAGAATTACTTTATCAATTAGATAGAGCCGTTTCTTATCCAGAAGTTATTCTTATGGATGTCAATATGCCTTACAAAAACGGAATAGAAACTACTGCAGAACTGACTGAGAAATATTCCGACATCAAAGTAATAGCTTTGACCATGGATGATGATGAAAAAACAATCATAAAAATGTTGAAGGCTGGTGCTAAAGGTTATTTATTAAAAGATATGTCTCCCAATATTCTCTTTGAAGCCATTGATACCGTTTATAAGAAAGGCTTCTTTTATACAGATATGGTGAGTCAAAGCTTAATGAAATTTAAGTCAGAGGAAGCGACAACCCAAAAACTAATCGATGAGTTTCGTGATAAGGAAATCGAATTTATGAAATTAGCTTGCAGTGAACTTACCTATAAAGAAATTGCAGACAAAATGTTTTTGAGCCCCAAAACTATTGATGGATACAGAGATAGTGTATTCATGAAGTTAGGTGTCAAGAGTAGAGTAGGAATGGTTTTGTTCGCAATGAGAAACAATATATGCGAAGCATAAGAAAAAGGGGGATTTTCCCCTTTTTTAGCATTATCCAGATAGATACCTTTGCTATGCTTTCTATTTTAAATGACACTTTAAAAAAAGTGGACAAAACACGAAATGATGTAAACGATTGGTTCCAAGTTAATTTGGAGCCAATTTTTATTTACGGTGTTTTTCCCCTTTTATAATTTCATATAACCTTTTAACTTTGTTAGAGAAAAATATCATAATTACATTTAGTTTTTTTCAAATAGAGTTTTTATAGAGGTCTGCTTTGCAATTGCAAAGCAGACTTTTTTATTTCATATTGCGAAAAGACTAATCTAATACCTCATTAATTTTAGGGTAATCTGAAATCTTCTTGAATTGAAAACGTTTGGTTTTTTGAAGTCCTGCAATAAACAAATCCAATTCTTTCACAGAATTTTCATCAGTAAGGTATTGGTCATGGGTGAGGAATACCAAATGTCTTGAAGTTTTTTCCAAATCGTTGAAGAAAATGCTATCCACTTTTTTCAGCATATCTTTATGATTACTTTTTAGTGTCATATTGTTATTGGGCTTCCATTCGAGATCCCATCCAATCACCTTGTATCCAGCTTTCTGTAGTCCGTCAGCGGCAGCAGTAGAGGATTTGATGTCTGTAGAGTTGACATTGTTAATTCGCCAGATATTTCGACCAGGAGTTCTGGCAATGTTACTTGATAATTTCAAGCTATCTTTAGCCTCATCAAAGTCATGAATAACCAATTCGGGATTTTTATAATACGTAGAATATTTATTGTTAGCGTGTGAATAGGTATGATTGGCTAATTCGACCAAAACATCATCTTGCAGTTTTTTGAATTCTTCCTTTTGTTTTTTGGTGCCATATACATGTTGTCCAACAACAAAAGCGGTTATTGGAACATTTCGATTATGGGCAATCTTCATCAAATTTTCGGTTCCTTTATTTGGGCCATCATCAAATGTTAGATAAATAGTTCTTCGATTATCAATATCTTTTGAAATACTGTCAGATTTTGTGACATGTTTTTGTTCAAGTTTTGCGGAGTTGGAGCCATCGCTGTCGCTTATGTCATCTTTTTGACTCTTCTTTTTGTTACAGCTATTCAAAATAAAAGCGACAGAACTCATCAAAACTGTTGCACCTAATAAAGCCAAAACACTTGACTTTCCCGCAAAATTTGTCTTCATAAAAAATTAAAAGAATTTAATGTTAAAAAATGTTAAATTAATGTTAATGAAATATCAAAATTTGTACCAAATTAATTTCTGTAACGTTTTGTCAGTAATTTTATTAAACTGTAAATCAGTATTTTATTATGTTAAATTTCAACTTTCTGAATTTTAACATTTAAGTTATTAAAATATATCGTAATATTGCAATATGATAATTGATATTAACGCTTTTAATAAATCTAATATCTAATATCTAAAGTTTAACATCAATGTTTGACTTCTAACTTCTAACATTTAAAATTAAATATGGGAATTTCCAAAACAGAACAATTTACAGAGCATCAAAACGAGATGGCGCAATTGATGAAAGCTTTGGCTCATCCGGCGAGAATAGCTATTGTAGAATATTTACTTTCAGTTGACTCTTGTATTTGCAATGATATTGTTGACGAAATTGGGTTGGCTCAACCTACTGTTTCACAACATTTGAAGGAATTGAAGAACGTCAACATTATTAAAGGAGAGATTGAAGGAAAGTCCATTTGCTACTGTATTAATCCTTTAACATTGAAAAAAATGGAGAGCTTTCTTCAGAATATTTTTAAAATTATAGATAAACAAAACGCTTGTTGTGAGTAGATTTTAGAAGAGAGAGTAAAGAACAAAGAAACAAGAGCCAAGAGCCGAGAGCCAAGAACCACTTTCAATCCATTCCTACTTACCATCTAAAATCTAACATCTAACATCTAACATCTAACATCTAATCTCTACTACCTACTACCTAATCCCTAAAACCAAAAAAATATGGAAACTAACGAACAAATCAAAGAAATGGTGAAGCAAAAATATTCTAAAATTGCTTTACAAGACAAAGAAACTAATGTAATTTCTTGCTGTGGAAGCGGAGGTTGCAGTGAAGAAGTTTACAACATTATGACTGATGATTATGACCATTTAGAAGGTTATAATCCAGATGCAGACCTTAAATTAGGATGTGGACTTCCAACAGAATTTGCGAAAATCCAAAAAGGGCAAGCTGTTGTTGATTTAGGAAGTGGAGCAGGAAACGATTGTTTTGTTGCTCGAGCGGAAACTGGAGAAACAGGAAAGGTAATCGGAATTGATTTTACCGAAGCCATGATCGATAAGGCAAGAGCTAATGCAGAAAAGCTTGGATATAATAATGTAGAGTTCCGTTTGGGAGATATTGAAAAAATCCCGATGACGAGCAATGTTGCGGATGTTGTAGTAAGCAACTGCGTGATGAACTTGGTTCCAGACAAGCTGAAAGCTTTTTCGGAAGTTCATAGAATCTTAAAAGTTGGAGGGCATTTTTCAATTTCAGATATCGTTTTGGTAGGTGAAGAACTTCCTGAAAAAATAAAATCTGCGGCTGAAATGTATGCAGGTTGTGTTGCGAGCGCCATTCAGATGGATGATTATTTGGGAATTATTAAAGAAGTTGGTTTCAAGAATATTACCATTCAAAAGAAAAAACCAATTATCGTTCCTGATGATATCTTAAAAAATTATTTGAACGACGAAGAAATCGAATTTTATAAGAATTCAACCACAAGAATTTTCAGTATCACCGTTTTTGCAGAAAAAGGTGAGTCTTGTTGTAGCCCAGAATCAGGCTGTTGTAATTAATGATTGAAAATGTATAAAGCGCTTCAAAAAACCATCCACGAAATTTTAGAAATCAAGATTTCTGAGGAAAGGCAAGTGGTTTTAAAACCATTAATTGAATATATTCAGGCAAAGAAAGATGCTGGTGAGAACATTTTGCTCAACTTTATTTGCACCCATAATTCAAGAAGAAGTCATTTGTCGCAAATATGGGCTCAGATCATGGCAACTTATTGTAGAGTGAAGAATGTTTATTGTTTTTCGGGAGGGACAGAAGCAACAGCACTTTTTCCTAAAGTATTTGAAACGCTACAAAAGCAAGGTTTTGAAGCGATGAAAATCTCGGAAACGGAGAATCCAGTTTATGTTTTTAAGCTTTCAGAAAAGGAGTTGCCGATGATTGCATTTTCTAAAAAGTACAATCATCTATTCAATCCTCAATCGGATTATGGAGCCGTTTTAACTTGTGATTCAGCGGATGAAAATTGTCCTGTTGTGATGGGAGCCGAAGCACGCTTTCCTGTAAAATATCAAGACCCCAAAGTTTCAGATGGAACCCCAGAAATGGATTCGGTCTATTGGAACAGAAGCATTGAAATTGCATCGGAGATGCATTTCATTTTTTCAAATATCAAATAAAGGAAACGCTCAACAAAAGTTGAGCGTTTTTTTCATTTTTTTATTGTAAAAAGATTGCAATTTATTGCTACTTTAATCTAACAAAGAAGGAGTATTTTGGGATATCAAACCTTTGAATTCCATATCCATTGGTTGAGGGATAAGATGAATACAATTCCATTTCGTTTTTGGTGACATCAATACTTTTTACAATTCCGCAATGTCCCCACGTTTCAGTCCAAAATTGTACAAAATCACCTTCACACACTTTATTTTTATCAATAGGTTTGCCAATACCTTTTTCAGTTAAGGCATAGTAAACACCTTTTGGAATGGAAGAATCGTTTTTCAATAAGTCTTGAATACTATCATTTGTAATAATTCGGATTCTTTTTTTGTCAATTTCATCCAACGGTTGAACTTTTTCTAAAACTTGTATCACCAATTCTGTACAAACTGCTTTTTCGTAAGTAGGGGAAATGCTAGGACCATACTTTTTGACAGTCTCAACAACTTTTCTATTTTTGGCTGGAATTTCGATTACTTGTGTTTTGACCGTTTTCGCCGATGATTGAGAATTACCCTTCTTCTCATTACAGCCGAATATAATGAGAGAGAAAATGATATATTTTAGGATTCTTAATTGCAATTTAAATTTTTTCTTTTGCCAGTAGGATATGAGCCAAATGATGACGACAATGCCATGCGTAGATTCCGATATTTTCGATAAGCAAAATCGTTTGATTGTTTTCAGGATGGACAAAGCTTTTCTGATAATCCGTTTCGCTCATGGATTCTAAGACTGCAACCCAACGTTCGTGAGTGCCTTCTAACATCTTCAAAGCTGGCTGAATGCTGATGTTTTTAGAATCAGGAAGTTCTGCCCAAAGTCCTTCTTCATAAGGCTTAATCACGGGGTTATTCTCCGTTAATGCTAATTTGAGCCGTATAAAACTGTTAATGTGACTGTCAGCGCAGTGATTGACTACCTGTCTAATGCTCCAACCATTTTCGCGATACGGTGTATCTAGCTGAATGTCATTAAGATTATCGACTTCGTCACGAAGTCTTTTTGGAAAGGATTTGATGATTTCGATACACGAAGCAATGTAGTTTTGCTCTAAAGTTTCAGGTTTTTGAAATCTTCCAATAGGATATTTCAGATGTTCTTGGGCGTCTTTCATGGTTAGTTTTTTTATTAATTTAATACTTCGAATTTACTAAAAAAATAAAGAATCCCCGCGAAGAGATTCTTTATCAATTATTTTATTTCGTTACAAACTAGAAAATGCACTCTGTTTTGTATTTTTCCAAAGCATCTTTTAGAAGCTCAACACTTCTAATCAAATCTTCTTCTTTTAGTACATAAGCAATTCTTACTTGCTTTTTACCAAGTTCTGGATTGCTGTAGAAACCACTCATTGGGGCTACCATTACAGTTTCATTATTAAGAGAATATTTTTCTAATAACCACTGCGCAAATTTGTCGCTATCATCTACTGGTAATTCTGCAACGCAGTAAAAAGCTCCTTTTGGTTTAGGACAAATAACTCCTGGAATACCATTCAATAAGTCCACCAAAAGATTTCTACGATGAGTGTACTCTTTTCGTACATTCATGATGTATTCTGCATCATTATGGTGAGCTGCGGTCGCTGCAATTTGTCCCAAAAGTACCGGGCTCAATCTTGCTTGAGCAAAGAGAATTGCGGCATCATGAATCTTCTTAGAGCGAGTAATCATACAACCAGTTCTAGCACCACACATGGAGTATCTTTTGGATTCGGAATCGATAATAATTACATTTTCTGCAGCTTCTGAATATTCTAACATCGAAATCTGCTGTTTTCCGTCATAGACATACTCACGATAAACTTCGTCTGAAATAATGACGATGTTATGTTTAAGAGCAATTTCAGCTAGTTTTTTTAATTCTTCATGGGTATAAAGATAACCGGTTGGGTTCCCTGGATTACAAACAATAATCGCACGAGTTTTGTCCGTGATTTTCTTTTCGAATTCTTCAATTGCTGGTAAAGCAAAGCCTGTATCAATAGAAGAAGGAACAGCTACGACATTAATGTTAAATGTCCCTGCAAATCCATTATAATTAGCATAATAAGGCTCTGGAATTATAATCTCATCTCCATCATCACAAAGCGTTGAAATAGCAAAATTCAATGCTTCTGAACCACCGTTGGTTACGATAAAATTATCGGTAGTCAAATCCGAAAAACCTAAACCATGATAATAATCTCTAAGCGCTGTTCTGTACTCAATATTTCCTTCAGAAAGTGCATATTCGAATATTTTGAGATGATTGTTTTTAACAGCATCTAATGCAGTTTCAGGAGTTTCTATATCAGGCTGTCCGATATTAAGGTGATAGACTTTGATTCCTTTTTGTTTTGCTTTGATAGCAAATGGAACCAATTTTCGAACAGGTGATGCAGGCATGTGCTGCGCTCTTTGAGAAATTTTTGGCATTAATTAAGTTTTAAGTCTTGCAAAAGTAAGGAAATCAAATAAAATTTTTGTTACTTTTAAACCCAAATTCTTGAAGCCATGCAAATACCCGCCAACAACATCGAGGACTATTTAACAAAAATACCTGAAGAAAGGAGAGAAGCGTTCGCTAAATTGGTGGAAACCATTAGACTCAATTTGCCTAAAGGTTTTACCGAGGGCATTCAATATTCGATGCCAGGATGGAATATTTCTCTTGCTGATTATCCTCCAGGTTATCATTGTACACCCAATACGCCACTTCCTTTTCTTGCTCTAGCCTCGCAAAAGAACTTTATTGCGGTTTATCACATGGGAATTTATGCAAAACCTGAATTGTTGGAATGGTTTCAAACCGAATTTCCCAAGCATTCTAAAAAGAAATTGGACATGGGAAAATCCTGTATTCGTTTCAAAAAGCCAGATGATATCCCTTTTGAGCTTATTGGAGAGCTTTGTCAAAAAATGATTCCAGAAGACTGGATTGCAATCTACGAGAAAAACTTAAAAAGGTAATTGCTATAACTTAATCAAATATTAGTGGTTATCAATAATTAAGGGTTCTAAAATTTAAATTGAATTCCCACCGATACTGTTCTTCCAGGTAAAGGTTTGAATCTAACATAATTATTTTGTCCCTCAACGATACTTCCTTCTTCGACTTCTGTTACAGCTAAGGTATCAAATATATTGTTGGCAGCAATGTTGGCTGACAAAGATTCTGTGATTGCAATACTCACAAAACCATTGACAATCATATATCCACGCATAATTAGCAAATCTGTGTCTTGAGCATAGGATTTGGTTTGACCGATGAAGCTTAGTGAAGTTGCGTTTTGTTTCTTTTTACCAAAATTAACTTTTGGAATAAAATTGTAGATCAAGTGAGGTTGTCTTCTCGGGGTATTTCCATCGTTGGTTCCAGAAACAATTTTGGCATCCGTCCATGTTGCTGCGGATCTAAAGCTCAGTATTTCATTAATTTTATAAAATCCTTCTAACTCCAATCCCATAGAACGATAGTTGTTCTCAATGATTTTGTTGGTTGTTGCTTCAAAACCCCCTTCTTCATTGGTTTTGGCGTAGAATACTGTTGCGAAGAATGCCCCTTTTTTAAAGCCTCTCTTGTACCCCAATTCAGCTTGAGTAATACCGTCGGAAGCGTGGGATTTATCTATATTGTAGTAATCCAAATCACCGAACAAAATACGATCTGCTCTCGCTGAAGCACCTTTGCTTATTCGAGAAAACACAGATTGATTCGCTCTAAATTGATAGTTGACACCTAGAGAATAGGAGAGATAGTTGTAATCATAATCAACGTATGTAGGATTTGCCTTATCAATTGCGATAACATTTTGCTCTGGAATGGAGACAAATGCGTCATTATTAAAATCATAAACCGTGGCTATCGGCCCTTCAACTGTACCTTTCACATGGCCAAAATCCATTCTAAGTCCTCCGTCAATAGTAATCTTTTTTGAGGGATTAAATGATGCGTTAATATAGGGAGCAGATACATTATACTTCATATCATAGTTCCTTTGACAGCAATCATTGGTGGAAAGTGTACCATAAGACAAAAGTCCATTGTCGGTGATGGGATTGTTGGAGGAATCAAATGCATTAATCAATCGTGCATTATCATCAGTAGCTTCTTGTATGTAGGTGTTTCGGTACCAGCTCATCGAAATATTTTGAAGAGATTTAAAGAAACCAAAGGTCAAATCGACTTTATTGAACGATTTAGAAAGTTTGAAATCATTCATGAAATTATTAAAATTATTGAGGTCTGCATCAAGCATACTGATTTTGGTCACAAGACTATTATTGGGAACAGCAGAGCCATCGGTAAATTTCAAAGTAGTTCCTGTCGCAAGCGAATTGGCAAAGTTGGTGGCAGTATTGACCGTTTCGGGATATGGCGCGATAAAGTATCCTTTGTTAAAAGAATATCGTCCCTTTTCAGAAATTTTCCAGTTTTTGCCAAGATTAAAAAGTGCTTCGACTCCAAAAGCTTTCGAGATTGGGTGAATTCCGTTGGTCAAATCACCGTGTCTAACTTCACCATTAGCTCCAAGTCCAATCGTTTCTGTTAGATTTGCAGTATGTAAGGCTCCTCTTGTTGCGCTAAAATCGGGTGCGCTTTGCCAATCAGGATCAGTATTACTTCCTGTCACCAATCCTGGAATCGGCATATAATTAACTGCTTTATCATCAAGAATTTTCGCATAAATTCTGATGCTTCCCACTTCAAACTCTTTAGTTAAATTGAATTTGAATTGTCCTCCGTCATTGCCTGTGTAACCAATATTTCGTACACCTTCACCTACTCTGTAAAATCCACCTGCATGAAGGTAGAGTCCTTCCGATAACTTTGTACCGTAATCGTAATCAGTTCGGAAAGTATTGTAATCTAATCCCACATTGGTAGCTAATAAGCCTCCTTTTTCTTTTCCTGTTTTGCTGATAAAGTTGATAATACCTCCAGAAGAATTCGATGATAGAATTGATGCAGAACCTCCTCTGATGGCTTCTATACGCTTCACATTAGCATCAAATCGGACATAGTTATCGGCGGTTGCAAAAGTGATATCTCCAAATAGCATAACAGGCAATCCATCTTCTTGTATTTGTACATATCTTGCACCTCCAGCAGAAATAGGAGCACCACGGACAGAGATATTGGCGTTACCCTCTCCTCCGGAAGACTCGGAACGAAATCCCGGAATTGTTCTAAAGATTTCTGCAGTAAATCTAGGAACAGATTCTAAAATATCATCTTGGTCCAGTGTTGTCACAGAGACACTTGATTTTAGCTTTGTGTTAGGACTAACAACCCCAGTAACGATGACTTCATCGATATAATGTACTTTTTCCTGTTTTTTTACCAGGAAAAAATTAATATTGACAGTTTGCTGATTAGTGATGGTGACTGTTTTTATCAAAGAATGAAAATCCTGATGATTTGTAACAATGGTGTAGGTGCCATCTTTCATTTTAGAGAAAGAAAAATCCCCATTTTCGTCACTTACAACAGATTCGGGACCTCCTTGGATTGAAACTCGGACTCCGCTAATTGGATTTTTATTTTCATTACTAATTTTCCCCGTGATGGCTTGTGCGATTCCCATTTGGACAGAAAAGACCATAAAAATGAAGAAGAGTGCTTTATTTGCAGTGTTTTTCATGAAGCTTTTATAGTTTTTAGTTTTACTTTCCTTGTAAAAATTTTCGAGAAGAATATGAGAGAGATATTCTGAGAAAATTTGTGTTTTATTTGTACTCTAAGATAGTGATAGTTAGATGATAAACAATAGAGTTTTTTGATAAATTGACTTTTGTTATAATTTATTT
>NZ_JBYVEB010000042.1:0-26074 GCF_058117085.1 Chryseobacterium sp. CG10_8
TCAGATACATCTTACTTTTATTAACCATCATCGCTTCCTGTGTTTCGTACATCGGGGCGTATGAGCCATTTACGTGGTGGTTGGAAGCATTGCCAGTTTTCGTTGGTCTTTTTTTTCTATTGGTTTTTAGAAAATATCAATTTTCCAATCTGACTTATATTGTCATTTTCGTTCATTTTTTGGTTTTGCTTTTGGGTGCGCATTACACCTATGCAAAGGTTCCAGGCTTCGATTGGATGAATATCTTTGGGGGAGATAGAAACAACTACGATAAAATTGGACATTTTATTCAAGGGTTTTCGCCAGCTATGATTGCGAGGGAAATTTTGGTCAGAAATAAGGTAGTCAATGGAAAGAAATGGTTGTTCTTCATCGTTATCTGCATTGTGGTGGCGATTAGTGGGTTCTATGAGTTGATTGAGTGGTGGGTGTCCTTGTTTTCAGGTGAAGCAGGAGATAGTTTTCTTGGGACCCAAGGCTATATTTGGGATACGCAAACTGATATTTTTACTGCTTTTATTGGGGGTATGACGATGCTTTTGTTCTTTTCTAAAATTCAAGACAGAGAAATTTCAAAAATAGTGTAACTTTTAGGCTTTAATTTTTACCAATCTATAAGTACATCAAATAAAATTATGAGAAAATTAAACATTAGTATTTTGGCATTTGCCGGAATTGTAGCACTTAACTCTTGTGGAAGTGCAAAAAAAGCTTCACAAGTTGAAACTCCACCGCCACCAATTGAGGAGGTAGCTGTAAAACCAAGAGTTGAAGAAAAAGGTCTTGACCTTGCTCAAATGGACAAAAGCGTTAGGCCACAAGATAATTTTTATAATTATGTTAACGGAACTTGGATGAAGACAGCGGTGATTCCATCTGACAAACCAAGTTGGGGTTCGTTTAACCAATTAAGAGAGACTACAGACGATAATTCGCTTAAGATTCTTAATAATATTCTCAACGAAAGCTACGCTAAAGGCACTGAAGGTCAGAAAATTAAAGACCTTTATGCTTCGTACATGGATATGGATAAGCGTAATGCAGACGGAATTAATCCTATCAAAAATGATTTGGCAAAAGTAGATGCTATCAAAACGGTAGCAGATTTGCAAAAATTCTTGAAGGAAGTTACGCCACAAGGTTTCAATCCTTTTTATGGTTGGGGAGTAGATGCTGATTTGAAGAATTCTAAAATGAATGCCATCTATCTTGGTGATGCTAGTCTTGGTCTTGGAAGAGATTACTACCAAAAAAAGAACGAAAGAAATACGGAAGTTATTAAAGAGTATAAAAAATATGTAGCTTCGATGCTTGATGTTTTGGGTTATAAAAACTCTGCGTCAGTTGCAAGTCAAATTGTAGATTTCGAATCTAAAATGGCTAACACCCTTTTGACCAACGAAGAGATTAGAGATACCAATTTGATGTACAATCCAAAGACCATTTCTGAGTTGAAATCTTTGGTGAAAAACGTTGATTTACCTTCTTATTTGACATCAGTGGGTGTTAATACCAATCAAGTAATTGTTCCTGAAATTAAGTATTATAAGAATCTCGATTCCTTCATCAATGCTAAGAATCTTCCTTTGATTAAAGATTATATGAAGTATCATATGTTATCCGGAAGCGCAAGTGTTCTTACGAAACAATTGGATGATATGAAATTCGATTTTTATAGTAAGTATCTTAATGGTCAGAAGGAGCAACGTGCTATGAACAAGAGAGCGCTTTCTACCATCAATGGTGTTTTGGGAGAAGCTTTTGGTAAATTATATGTTGAAAAATATTTCTCTGTAGATTCTAAGAAACAGATGTTAACTTACATTGATTATCTGAAGAAGAGCTTTGCTCAACATATCAACGGATTGCAATGGATGTCCCCAACAACTAAGGAAAAAGCTTTAGAGAAATTAAATAAATTCACGGTAAAAGTTGCATATCCAGACAAATGGAAAGATTATTCTAAATTGACGATTACACCAATTTCAGAAGGAGGTAATCTTTACTCTAACCTTGAAAATGTGACGGCTTGGCAATACCAAAAAGAACTTGCAAAGATCGGGAAACCAGTTGATAAAGAAGAATGGGGAATGTCTCCTCAAACAGTTAACGCTTATTACAATCCAATGAATAATGAGATTGTTTTTCCAGCAGCGATTTTGCAACCACCTTTCTTTAATCCACAAGCGGATCCTGCAGTTAATTTTGGTGGAATTGGAGCAGTAATTGGACACGAAATGACGCACGGATTTGATGATTCTGGAGCACTTTTCGATGCTGATGGCAACTTGACCAATTGGTGGACAGATGAGGACAAAAAAGCTTTCGAAGAAGTGACGGAGCAATTGGCTTTGCAATATGATAAATATGAACCAGTGAAAGGAAGCTTCGTTAATGGTACTTTTACGAATGGTGAAAATATTGCCGATTTGGGTGGTGTTAATATCGCTTATGATGCGTTACAAATGTACCTTAAAGATCACGGAAATCCAGGTCTAATTAGTGGTTATGATCAAAATCAGAGATTTTTCATGAGTTGGGCTACTGTTTGGAGAACCAAGTCAACTGAGCAATATTTACAAAATCAAGTGAAGACAGATCCACACTCACCAGGATATTTTAGAAGTTTTGGACCTTTAGAAAATACTGAATCTTTCTACGATTCATTTGATGTGAAGCAAGGTGACAAGCACTATAAAACACCTGAAACCAGAATCAAAATTTGGTAATAAAAATAACTTATATTACAAAATCACCCATTTTTGGGTGATTTTTTTTGATGTTGTAACGATGGACATTATTATCGTACTTATATCTAAAAACAGAGAATGGAGAATATTATAGAAATCAATGACTTGAGTTTTGGTTTTGATTCCAAAAGAAAAATTCTTAAAAGTGTAAATCTAAAGGTTCCCAAAGGTTCAATTTATGGCTTTTTAGGAGCAAATGGTGCAGGAAAATCAACAACCATGCGACTTTTGATGGGGATTTTCAATGACGACCATCATGCAATCAAGATTTTTGATGAAGATATTTCTCAGATTTATCCTCAAGCTTTTCAAAAAATTGGATCACTCATTGATTATCCTGCATTCTATGACCATCTTTCGGGTTATGATAATTTAAAGATTGTTTGTATCACCAAGAAACTGAAGTCAGAACGTATCGATGAAGTTTTAGAATTGGTAGGACTTTCTCACGCGAAGAATATCAAAATGAAGAAATATTCTCTTGGGATGAAACAACGTTTGGCGATTGCTCTTGCCTTAATCAGTAATCCTGAATTATTGGTTTTAGACGAGCCTGTTAACGGGTTGGATCCAAGCGGAATGATGGAAGTTAGAGAGCTCTTGGTTAGATTGAATAAAGAACAGGGCGTTACTATTTTTATTTCTAGTCATTTGCTTCAAGAAATTGACAAGATGGTCACCCATTTGGCAATTATTTCCGAAGGAGAAATTAAGTTTCAAGGTTCTCGCGAAGAATTAAGTGAGCTGTATCAATTCCAAAAGACAAAATTTGTCCTTCAAAATGCAGAAAAGTTTTTACCCCAACTTAAGGAACGATTTGAGGTAAATTTAAAATCTGAAAAAGAAATCTCCGTTGTAACTCATTCACAGAAGGATATTGCTGAAATCAATGCGTTTTTGGTAGGACAAGGAGCGGAAATTTATCAGATTACTTCTGATGGTGGATTAGAAGAATGGTTTATGGAAATCACCAAACAGAATTAGTTGGTATCTGAATACTACTAAGTACTCTTCAATCAAAAAACGGAATTTTTCCATCAAAAAAACAATTTACAAATGAAACAAGAATTACAATATATCAAAACTGCATTTTCTATAGAATGGTTGAAAATTAAAGGACTTGGTCTCAAGCTTTTTGCCATTATCGCTGCCGCTTTCTTGCCACTTATTTTCTTTATTTTTAGAATTTTTGATGAAGACTCAAGAAAATATGGGGGGGTAATTACAACTGTAACCAAGTATAATATTACTGAGGTTATCAGAGGTTATGGAGGTTTTTTCATGCTTATTTTTATAATTGTTGCTGCTACCAGAATTGCTCAGACCGATCACAAAAATAATGGATGGACATTTTTAGAAACTCAACCTTTGAGCAAATTCAGTATTTACATAGGGAAATTTTTAGCGCTGACTTTGTTGAGTTTTATTTCGATTAGTGTCTTTCTTTTTTCAACTTTAGTTTTTGGCTACATTGTACAGTTGATTTTTCCGCAAGAAAATTTAACAGCTGGTTTGGATATGATATTCATCCTAAGAACCTTTATAAGACTATTTGTATTAAGTCTTGGCGTAATTTCTTTACAAATGATGTTATCCATCATCATACCTGGATTTGTTTGGCCTTTTGTTATTGGTTTTGTTGGTATAGTTGTAAATGTTTTTGCTAAAGGCTTAGGTAAAACCTTTGATTATTCTCCGTATAATTATGTTGATACGGCATTGTTTTTCAAAGATTCAACGCAGCTTAATCAGCTTTTTAATTATTCTGAAGCTTTGAGTATTTTTTGGACGGTGCTTTTCTTCGTTATCGGTTATCTTTGGTATAGCAGAAAGGGTTTCAAAAACGCTTTTTTTGCTAATTCTAAGCAGACTTTTATAAGCATAGCTGGTCTTCTTGCTTTTGTCGCCATATACTTGTGGATTACCAAGCCTATTTATCCGCAAAAAAATGGAGATTTAACCATTATTGAAGGTTCCGTTTTGTCTAAAGATAACAAAGTGGATACGATTAAGATCATTTCGAGAGAACTTGGAGAAGAACTTGCTTTGATACCTGTCAAAGACGGAAAGTTCCGTTGGGAAAGCAAGGAGAATATCCCCATTTCTGAATTTGTTTTAAATGTCTCTGGGAAGAGAGAATCTTTTGTACTGTCGAAGGGAGATCATTTGATTTTTGAAATTAAAATTGATCCAAAAAACTTTGAAGCTTTTCAAAAGGGAACAAGGAAAGCAGAGGCGCAATATATAGCAAGTTCGGGTAGTGCCTATTCATTTTTTTATGAAAATGTGGTGAATGAAAAACTGCACACCAACGATCCTGACAAATTTTATGAAGAAGCTCAAAAAGAGTGGGAGGATTCGAAAGAGGGTATAGAAGATTTTCGTACAAAAGAAAACATTTATTTCGCAGACGATTTTAGAGATTATCAACTACAAAAAAATGCGGTCCGAATGTTAGGCGCTATCCAAGATTACCAACGAATTACTTCATTCACGAATAAGAAGTTTGCAGCTCCCACAGCTTTTGAGAAGGAACTTAAGGATTTGGTCGCAAAACCATCGGCACTTCTTTTAGTTTCCGATGATTTCAAAGATTGGAAGCTCAAAACACTGCTTCCAAAGGAAGGGACAAAAGATTCTGATAGTATCATTTTTGCTCAACTTTCGAAAAAGCCTACAAGTGAAGAGAAAGACCGATTGTTGAGTTTTCAGCTTATCAAGACCTTTGATTTGCTTAGTGACGAGAAAAGTAGAAACCAGCTATTCACAAGTAAGGAATCCGAGTTTAAGGATAAAAAGTTCCGAAATTATGTAGCCAAAGAATTGATGGTGATTAACAACCAACAAAAAGGAAAGCCTTTCCCTGAACTAATTTTGGAAACGGAAGATGGTAAAAAGGCTTCTTTGAGTCAGTTCAAAGGGAAATATGTGGTGATTGATTTTTGGGCAACATGGTGTGCGCCTTGTAAACAGACCAGTCCAGTATTTGAATTTCAAGCACAGAAGAATCGTTACAACGACAAAGTTGCTTTTGTGTCCGTAAGTATTGATGAAGATAAAAATAAGTGGAAATTGGATATTAAGAATAACAAATCCACCGTGACAAAATGGTGGGTTGCCAATCCAGACGTACTTAGAGCGCTTGGACTTAACAGTATCCCAAGATTTATGATGATTGACCCTGAAGGGAAATTATATAACGCCAATCTTCCTGCTCCAACTGATACCAATTTTGAGGATATTGTGGATCAAGCGACAGGTTATAAGGTCTATAGATTTGATTAATCTTAAAATAAATAGAAGAGAATGAAAATCATTGCAGAGAAAAATATCATTATCTCCAATCCGGAGACCAAATCGTTTCTTGTGGATGCTTTTTATAAGGAGACTTCTGAAAAGTTGCCTTTGGTGATTTTTGTGCATGGTTACAAAGGTTATAAGGATTGGGGAGCTTGGAATCTCATGGCTGAATCATTTGCACAAGCAGGATTTTTCTTTGTCAAATTCAATTTTTCTCATAACGGAACGACGATTGAACGTCCTTCGGATTTTGGAGATTTGGAGGCATTTGGACAGAATAATTATTCCAAAGAATTATCTGATTTGGATATTGTCCTCGATTATTTTATTCAGAATGAAAAGGTAGATGCTCAAAATGTGACGCTAATTGGACATTCTCGCGGTGGTGGGATTTCCATAATTAAAGCATCCGAAGATTCCAGAATCCGCCATTTGATTACTCTTGCAAGTGTTGATTCGCTTGACCGTTTTCCAAAGGGAGAAGCCTTTGAAGATTGGAAAAGTAAAGGAGTTTACTATTCGTTTAATGGAAGAACTGGTCAGCAAATGCCTCACTATTTTCAGTTTTTTGAGGATTTTGAATCGAACAAAGAACGGCTTTCAATAGAAAGAGCTATCAAAAAGTTTGATGGTGATTTTATGATTATTCATGGGACTCAAGACGAAGCGGTTGATGTTTCTGCCGCTACCCAATTGCATCAATGGAATCCTCATTCAGCTATACAATTAATAGATAATGCTCAACATACTTTTGGCGCAAAAGAACCTTGGTTAGAAGAAAAATTGCCTTCTGATCTTCAGAAGGCAACCGATATTATGATTGATTTTTTGAAATTAAAGCAGCAATAATACTGTACTAAAGGAGTTTTTACCTAACCGCCTTCTTTCTAATATCTTTTAGAATTTTATTTAGATTTTTTTTCGAAAGCGCATCTGTAGAATAATTAAGTGTTGGACTACTTTTGTTTTCGTTTTGAGGTCGATTCATTTCTATAGGCGCTTGAGCTTCTCTCGAAATGGAGGAAGAGGCCTTTTGAGAGTATATTTTCTTAAGAGTCTTTAAGTCATAAACTTCAAGAAGAGCAAAAGCTTCATTTTTGCTATACTCCAAAGGTTCATATATTTCTAAAGAACTAATCTGGTCTCTTACTTTCTTTGTACTGACATTCACCAAAAAGTCATAATCTGTATTTTTCTTTAGATTTTCTAAATCCTCTAAACTTGGATTAAATGGAATTTTGGACGGAAACAAATCTGTTTTGGAATTGATTTGATTAATCGAAATAGCATTTCCATTGCTTAAAGATTGAAATTCAGAAAGGATTTTTTGATTTAAATTCTCTTTTTCTGCCGAACTTAGTTCAGAAGAAAGATTATTAACAATCCACTTCTTGTTTTGAGAGAAAACTAATGCTCCACTAAGTCCACTATAATCTCTGGTTACAGGAACGTGACAGCTTTGTAATGCGCAGAATACGATAGCAAAGAGCAGATTACGAATTTTCATATTTTAGATTTTTAGGATAGACCAGGCTTCTTCAATTTTACTTTCTAAAAGCAATTTTTGTGCTTCCAGATGGATGTTTTCATCTGCTGAAAAGCTTCCATCTGGAAGAGCTTCAACATTAGCAAGCATTCCCAAGTCGTTTCCTGTAAATACTTTTGAAAATTTGATTTCATTAGGAAGCAAGTCAAAGCCAATTCCCTTTGTGACCAAAGGTTTTGGTACTTCGAAGAGAGTTTCAACGGTGTTTTTAGAATACCAATTTCCACCTAAACGAGCCACCATATCCAATTTGGTTTGGTCAAGATTTCCGTTCTCATCACAATATTCTTCTCGAACATGGATTTTTACAACTTCGCAAATCACCAAATTTCCGGCTCCGCCTTCCGTGCCTAAAGGTTTTACTTCAATGACTTTGCACTCCATATTAACTGGAGCTTCAGCAATGAGATGAGGTTTTACCAAATCCGCTGGCTTCATCGTAAGTCCGGATTTTACAAACTCGTTAACTCCGTCTCCATATTCAGTTGAAGACAAGGAAACTTGTTGTACCATGTCGAAATTGACAGTTCCAATAACGACTTCTGGTACTTTCAGTATGTTTTCCAAAGTATGTTTGGTTGAATTATCCCTCACTCTCCTTGCTGGCGAGAAAATCAAAATGGGAGGAACTGTACTGAACATATTAAAAAAGCTAAAAGGCGACAAATTGGGATTGCCTTCCTCATCAATTGTGGAAGCCAAAGCAATTGGTCGTGGTGATACCGCTGTTTGCATAATGGTTTGCAACTGCACTGGTGAAATATCGGATGGTGTTATTGTTTTCATTGTTGTTTATTTTTCTAATTCTTTCTCAAGGACATCAAATGCCATACTTCCAGAAAATTCTGAAACTCCAAAAACACGACTTTCCAAAAATCTTACAATTTCTAACTGGGCTGGCTGATTATTTTTAAGGTCTTTCTTGATTTGTTTTCCTATTTTGAAGTAAATCTTTTGTGTAGATAAAGAGCGTTTTTCGGGCATCTCATAGAGAAAAATGATTTCATTATCCTTTGGGTGGTAAGTGGTATACGTATCCATAATATACAAACCATCACCAGTTGAATGAATATTAAATAGGACTTTGGAAAAATCGCTTGATTTCATTTTGAAGTAATCAGCGTCAAATAATTTCATCATTTTAGTGACTCCCAAATTATTTTCTGCTTCTTCATATTGGTCCATAAAAGATTCGAAGTCCGTAATTTTTTGCTTCTTTTCATCTTTCGATCCATTTTCGGATTCTTCAAACTCATCTAAATTGATGACCTGCAATGTACCAAAACTTGTTTTTTCGGTATGTGCGGCATTTCCATAGAATTTTTCATAAAACTCTGTTCGGGATTTAATTTTTTCTCCTTCGATATAGAAAAGATTTTGTTCCGCCTTCCCATTTTCATCAAATTTTACAAAAAGGCCATGTTCTTTACCATTTTTAAAAGGAAGCTTTGCCATAATTTTTCCGTTAGGGTAATATAAAACTTGAGTTCCATGCTGTTCATTATTTAGCATAGGAGTTTCAAAATCTACGCCTCCATCTTCTTCTCTATATTTGATAACTGTACCAGTTATTAAGTTGTCAACGTAGGGAGTCAGAGTCATACGATATCCATTTTCATAATAATGAATCACATCACCATTAAAGAATTCTTTATCGGGAAAGTCTGAAATGGCTTCCATCTGCTTTTTACCATTCTTAAAGTAGTCAATAATGAGATATTTTCCAGAACTTGTTTTGGCGGGAGTAGGACGATAAAACTCAGCCTTCATTTTTTCAGTTGGGTTCCAGTCTTTATCATACCAAATGGTGTCTTTTTGACAATAACTTTTTTGGAAAACGAATAAAAAAAGAACTACATAAAATATCTTCATAAAATTGAAATTATTTCGCTGGTAGAACTTTAGCTTTTACCTCACCGAAGCCCACTCTGAGTCCGTCTTTTTCTGAGTATCCTCTCATGATAACAGTATCATGATCTTCAATGAATTTTCTTTCGGTTCCGTCAGAAAGTTTTAAAGGATTTTCTCCTCTCCAAGTCAGCTCTAACATTGATCCGAAAGATGTTTTCTCGCTTCCAGATATAGTTCCTGAAGCATAGATGTCACCCACTTCCACATTACATCCATTCACAGTGTGATGTGCTAATTGTTGAGACATATTCCAATACATGTATTTGTAATTGGACTGGCTGATGATATTTTCTTCACCATTTTCTGGTTGAATCAAGACTTCAAGATTGATATCGATATTTTTGTTTCCTTCAAATTTTAGATAATCCAAAACTTCAGGTTCTTGCTTAGGAGAAGCGATTCTGAATGGTTCCAATGCTTCCAAAGTAACAACCCAAGGTGAAACAGATGAGCAGAAATTTTTAGCTAAAAATGGTCCAAGTGGAACATATTCCCAACTTTGGATATCTCTTGCGCTCCAGTCATTAAAAATGACCATTCCGAAAATAGCATCTTCGGCTTCAGCCACAGAAATACTTTCGCCTAACTCGGTATTTTTATTAACGATAAACGCCATTTCTAATTCGAAGTCCAACTGTTTTGTTGGTCCAAAAACTGGATTGGTAGCGTCTTTTGGCTTTTGCTGACCTTTTGGACGATGGAAATCAATTCCAGAAACAACAATAGAAGAAGCTCTACCATGATAACCAACAGGAAGATGTTTCCAGTTAGGAAGCAAAGCGTTTTCTGGATCGCGGAACATTTTTCCAACATTGGTTGCATGTTCGATGCTGCTGTAGAAATCCGTGTAATTGCTTACATGGACAGGCATTAGCATTTCGACTTTATCCAAATCATAAAAACAATCTTCGATGCTTTTTTCGTCATGAGATAGGGTGGAACCTTCGAGCAAAAGACTTTGAATTTTGAGTCTTACCACATTGGTCGTTGGTTTTCCTAATTCGATGAATTCATTCAGGGTGTAAGCTTCGAAAACGTTTTCACTAATCCCTTCTACATCATCAAAGTAACCATAGTCGTATAATGTCGCCAAATCAACGACCATGTCCCCGATTCTTGTGGCACATGCAATATATTCTTTGTTAAATACCGCAACTCCAAATGGAATATTATGAATTGAAAAATCCGAATTTTCTGGATAGTTGATAAAAGATTTCATATCGTTGATTTTCAAGTTAAAAGGTTCAGTGTCTCAAGTTAAATACTTTCTACACCGAACCTTAGTTTGTTTTGTTATTGAATGTTATTTTTTGTCTTTCCCAAAAGAAGCTTGGTCAATCCATCGCTCTTTGGAATTGATGTCGATGAGGTAGAGAATTTTGTCTTGTCTCGTTAAGAGTAGGGTCTTCGTAATCGGAATCGAAATCTTTTTGCCTTCCAATAGGTCAACTCTTATAGAGATAATATTACGCTTACTTCTGACATAATCACCCGTAAAGACATTAGAAGAACTTTCTCCCGTTTTTTTATCGTCAAAAACTTCTACATAGGTTGCTTGTTTGCCTTTGAGCACGATAAATTTTCTTTCTGTGTGGTCGTCAAAATCTTTAATTAAATAAAATTTCTTTTCATCGATATTGACGTTTTCCAGATGTTGGTTAATACCACGCTTTTCCTCAAGACGGGTTAAGATGGCATCTAAGCTTCCATATTGGGCTTGGGCATTCCAGAAAAGTAAACAGAAAAACAGTAAAGAAAATATCTTTTTCATTCTTAATGGGGTTGATTGAAAAGCTACACTAACAAAATTCAATCCAAAATTATTTTATAGATTTCCTCTTCTTGCTTGTTCTCTTTCCAATGCTTCAAATAAGGCTTTGAAGTTACCTGCACCAAAGCTTTGAGCGCCATGTCTTTCGATGATTTCATAGAAAAGGGTAGGACGGTCTTCCACTGGTTTGGTGAAAATCTGAAGAAGATATCCTTCTTCGTCACAGTCAATTAGGATTCCTAAATCTTGTAGTTTTTTGATATCCTCATCAATCTGTCCAACTCTTTCAGGAACCATTTCGTAATAGGCTTCTGGTGGAGCAGAAAGAAATTCGACACCTCTATTTCTAAGTTCAGTTACAGTTTTGATGATGTCTTTGGTTGCAACAGCAATATGTTGTACACCTTCACCTTCATAGAAATCCAAATATTCTTCCACCTGAGATTTTTTCTTTCCTTCAGCTGGTTCGTTAATTGGGAATTTTGCGAAGCCATTTCCGTTACTCATTACTTTGGACATCAATGCAGAATATTCTGTGTTGATTTGTTTGTCATCAAAACTCAAAATGTTAACAAATCCCATTACTTCTTCGTACCATTTTACAACAGGAAGCATTCTGTCCCAACCTACGTTTCCAACACAATGGTCAACATACAAAAGACCAACATCAGAAGGGTTGTAATCACTTTTCCATTTTTCATAACCAGGCATGAAAGGACCATCGTAATTTGTTCTTTCGACAAACATATGGATGGTTTCTCCATAAGTATAGACTCCAGACATTCTTACTTCACCAAATTCATCTGTGATGGTTTTTGGCTCCATGTAGGGTTTTGCTCCTCGTTTTGTAGTTTCCTCGAAAGCGCTGTACGCATCGTCAACCCAAAGTGCTAAAATTTTAACTCCATCCCCGTGTTTTTTTACATGCTCATTGATAACTGAATCCGAGTTAAGCCCTGTAGTAAGAACCAATCTTATTTTTCCTTGTTGTAAAACATAAGAAGCTCTGTCTCTTACTCCAGTCTCTGGTCCTGCATAAGCAATTCCCTGAAAACCGAACGCAGTCTTGTAGTAATGGGCTGCTTGTTTTGCATTTCCCACATAAAACTCAATGTAATCTGTTCCGTTAATTGGCAAAAAATTCTCTGCCTGAGCTATTTTTTCTGCAAAAGTTAAAGTTGACATTAGTAAAGTTTTTGATTAAAAAAATTATTTGCCAAGATACGAATTTTTGAAAGTATATAAAAATTAAAATCCTTTTGAAAAGGGAATTTAGACCAGTGAAAAGACAGTTTTTCTAAAAGTTCTTTTGCCTTGATGCATTAGAAGCAAAAAATCGAGACTGAACTTTTTTGCTAAAATTTTAGATTATGGTTCTTGGCAACAAATCCAATTTTAAGTGCGGTGTTCTGTTAGAGTTCAGCTGTAAAATATTGCACCTATAGTCAAATCTATTTAAAATGTCATGCTGACGAAGGAAGCATCTATATAGATTCTTCGACTCCACTTCGTTCCGCTCAGAATGACAAACAAATATATCATGAAAAATTATTAGGATTTAACTATATCATCAAACAAGAAATTTTTCAGAGCTTCTTTTTGAGAACATTATAAACGTTAAAAAAAAACCTTGAATCTGTTAATGGATTCAAGGTTTTTATAAAGTATTTAAGATTTTGCAAAGCGTTCATATGCCGCTCTGTCAAGCATTTCGCGGTCATCCGGATGTGCAATTTCAATCAAAGATTTTGCTCTTTGTCTAAGGTTTTTTCCATATAGATTGGTAGTTCCGTACTCGGTTACCACATATTGGATATGACCTCTTGTTGTTACAACACCAGCTCCTTGCTTTAAGAAAGGAACAATTCTTGGGATTCCTTTTTTGGTTCTTGAAGAGATGGCCAAAATTGGTTTTCCGCCTTCAGAAAGTGCAGCTCCTCGCATGAAGTCCATCTGACCACCAATTCCACTGAATTGATATGTTCCGATTGAATCTGCACAAACTTGTCCAGTCAAATCGATTTCGATGGCAGAGTTAATGGCGTGCATTTTCTTGTTTTTCATGATAACGATAGGGAAGTTAACATGCTGTACATCCATAAATGCTATAGATGGGTTGTCATGAACAAAATCGTAAAGTTCTCTTGTTCCAAAACAGAAACTGGTAATGGTTCTGTTAAGGTGAGTTCCTTTGTATTTGTTGTTAACCACATCTTTTTTAATTAATTCGATGGCTCCATCACTGATCATTTCGGTATGGATTCCTAAGTCTTTGTGATTTCCTAAACATTTTAAAACTGCATCAGGAATGGTACCGATTCCCATCTGTAAGGTAGAACGGTCATCAATAAGTTCGGCAACATTTCTACCGATTTGCATTTCTTCTTCACCTACTTTTGAGCCGTAATCCAAAGTTAAAAGATCGTCTTCGTTCCAGACCATTTTGTGAATTCTGGATTCGTGGATCATTCCATCGCCATGGGTTCTTGGCATTTTTGGATTAACAATCGCAATAATTTTTTTTGCAGAATCTACAGCACCTCTTGCAACATCAACCGAGGTTCCCAATGAACAATATCCATGAACATCAGGTGGAGAAACGGTAATCATCGCTACATCCAATGGTAAATATCCAGATCTGAAAAGTTGCGGAATCTCACTCAAAAAGATAGGTAAAAAATCACCTCGATCTGAGTTAACAGCATCTCTTACAGGTGCTGATGTGAAAAGAGAGTTAACATAGAAACTATCTTTGTATTGAGGTTTAGCAATTTCAACATTTCCTTGTTGAGTAATGGAAACAAGTTCCACATTTTTCAATCTTGAGGATTGTCTTGCTAATTCGTCATAAAAAAAATTGGGGGTACATGCGCTTCCGTGTCCAAAAATTCGGTCTCCACTTTTGATTTCGGAAACGGCTTCTTCCACGCTTACATAATTAATCATTGTCGTATATTTTTATTGAAAAAAAACCTTCCCAAATTTACAATTTTTTGAAGGTTTTTGCCTACTGAATATTATCATATTTCCCTTTTAAAGCCTATGCTTTGCATAAAAAATAGAGCGCTAAGGAATCGATCTATTGTTTTTGAACTAAGAGCCTGTTTAAATTTGTAAATTAATTTTAACATTAAGGTATTAAGAGCATTTAGCTTAATGATTCTTAATTAAAAATCAAATTTTGATTTCTTATTTAATTCTACTTAATTAACTGAATATCTTAATGTTAAAAAAAGAATAAACAAAGTTTATTTCTTTTAGAAAATTAAGAAAAAAGGCATAAGAATTTTTCTAAATTTAATTTAAACGGACTGTAATTATGAAATACTAAGCTCTCGGTTATTATTTTTTTAAGCAGTACTTTTACTTGGTCATATTTTTTGTTTAAATAGAACTTAAATTAAAGATAGTTTTCCTGATTTTCTAACCACGAAGTCAGATAATTAGGGTCTTCAATTTTAATAGCTTCTTCTGTAATTTTTAAAGGACGGAAAGGATCCACCATTACTGCGTATTCTTCAGTCGCTTTTTGACCAATACTTCTTTCCATCGCGCCTGGATGCGGACCATGTACAATTCCTCCTGGATGTAAGGTGAAATCCATTAAGTCAATATGATTACGGCTCATAAAATCTCCTTCTGTGTAGAAAAGAACTTCATCAGAGTCGATGTTAGAGTGATTATAAGGCGTAGGAATTGCCTGTGGATGATAATCATAAAGTCTTGCTACAAAAGAGCAAATTACGTAGTTATGTCCTTCGAAATTTTGATGGATTGGAGGCGGAAGATGTACGCGCCCTGTAATAGGTTCGAAGTTTTTGATGTTGAATTTGTAAGGATAGAAATATCCATCCCAACCTACCACATCAAAAGGATGAGTTGCATAGATAAAGTCTGTTATTTGATTCTCTTTTTTAACTTTAATCAAGAATTCACCTTTTTCGTCTTTGGCTTCAACAAAGGTTGGAGCGATAATATCTCTTTCGCAGAAAGGAGAATGCTCTAACAATTGACCAAACTCATTTCGGTAGCGCTTTGGAGTGTATATTGGTGAATGACTTTCTAAAAAGAACAAGACATTTTCTTTGGTATCAAATTCCATTTGGTAAATAGTACCTCTCGGAATGACAAGATAATCACCAACTGAAAATTCGAGGTTTCCAACAAAGGTTTTCAATGTTCCGCTACCTTCATGGACGAAGAAAAGCTCGTCGCATTCGGCATTTTTATAAAAATAATCGGTTGAATTTTGAGGTTTTGCCAGACCCATCTTGAGGTCATTATTGAGAAGTAGAACTTTTCGACTGTCCAAAAAATCACTTTCGGGAGTCACATTCATTCCCTTAAACATCCTTGGTGCCACATTTTTTTCGATGGCCACTTTGGGAGTAACATCTTTTACACCTTCGATTCTAACAATTTGAGTCGGACGATGGGTGTGATAAAGCAACGAAGCAATTCCATGGAAACCTTCTGTACCAAAGAGTTGTTCGTAATAATAGTTGCCTTCATCAGATTTGAAAACGGTGTGTCTTTTTTGAGGAATTTTTCCTAATTGGATATATCTCATAGTTCTTGTTTTGATATTCTCAAATCTACAATTATTTGAGGGAACATGAAAATGAGATTTGCTAAAAGACGTTTAAGAGTGGTTAAATCTTAGAACTGAAACTCCATGAGAGATTCATAGAATTGATCCTCCATAATTCCCAATTGTTGACAAAGAATTTGCAAACCGAAAATGTTTTCGGCGATATTTTTATCAAAGTTTTGAAGGTCAATTTCTCCCAATTCAGTTTCGATAAGATGAGAATGCTGGCCGGTATTGAAAGTAGGTAAAGGAAAAGCCAATTTCCTGAAATAGGTGATTGCTTGTTTCAGTTCTTCTTCCATTTCGTTGCTTTCAGGATAAATAAAGATTCCACCTGATGCAATATTCTGAATGATTTTCTGAATGTCTTCTGTTTTGTAAGAATGAGATAGAAAAACGAGATTGGGCTTGATTTGAGAAACCAAAGATTCGTTTTCCATCTGAATCATGATAAATTCGGAATCGTTAACAATCTCCCTTGTATCTGAAACGAAATTTATTTGCTCCCCTGAAAATTCAATAGAATGTAATAACAATTTAGACATGCTGTCATCACAAAGAGAGAGGACTTTTGTCTTGTTTTGAAGTCGGGTTTCAATATCTGAAATATTCAAAAGATAGCTTTTTTTAGACTTTAAAATTATGGATTGTCCGTTTTGGGTGCGGCTTCAGCTTCTTTCTGTGCTTTCAGCTCTTTTTCGTAATCATGCAACACATTGAATTCGTCTGTTTGCTCAATAGCAGTCATGATTTTTTTCAAGATCTCTTGAGCGTTTTCGTTTTCGTAGTCGATTTTCAATGGTTTTTTGAATTCCATAGTTGGTTCGACTCCCGTCACTTTTACTCGAAGACCTTTTTTGTCAAAAGCTCTACGGAAACCATTAATTTTGATTGGGATTACAATTGGTTTTTGTTGTTTGACCAATTTGGCAGTTCCTTTTCTTCCTTGCGCGAAGGCGGCAGTTGTTCCCTGAGGAAAGGTGATTACCCAACCATTATCCAGAGCTTTCATAATGTTGTTAACCTCGCTCAAATCGACCAAACGATTGACCGTTTTTCCTTCGGCACGCCAAGTCCTTTTAACGGTGACAGCTCCTGCGATTTTGAAGATACGAGCAAGAAAACCTTTATTCATTGTTTCTTCCGCAGCAACATAGTAGAAGTCTACTTTTGGGTTGAGGAGATAAACTGGATTTTTTATCGTGTTAAGATAACCATTGTTAACAGCACAAAAGACATGATACATTGCGGCAACATCAGCAAAGTAAGTCTGATGGTTGGACATGAAAAACACGTTCGTTTTAGGAAGGTCAACGAGGTTTTCGGTTCCGGTTATTTTTAATTTATTAAAACCATTAAATCTTCTGTAAGAAACGATTCCTACTATGAAAATAATGAACCTTTTTAGAAAATAAGGCGTCCCAAATGCATCGGTAAATATGTTCTTCTTTGCCATTTCAACTTAACATAATTTGCAAATTTACAGATTTTTCATCAATTGGCTAAATTCATTTAGAATCATTGAAGTAGCCCCCCAAATAAAATAACCATTAAAGTTAATGACTGGAACTTCGACACCTCGAGAGGAGGGGAGAATCATCATTTCTGGTTCCTCGGTCAATGTTAGAATTGAAGAGATAGGAAACTCAATTAATTCCGTTGCTTCTGATTGTTGAAGGAAGAATTTTGGATTCCTTTTGGTGTACGAAATGTAAGGATGAACGTAGAAATTACTTGGTGGAATGTAGATAGGTGACATTTCGCGGATAATTCTAATATAATTGTGTTCGATTCCCATTTCTTCAGAAGTCTCTCTGATGGCGGTTTGCGCAAAACTGATATCGGCTTCTTCTCGGCTTCCTCCTGGAAGTGAAATCTGTCCGCTGTGACGGTCATTCTCGTTTTCGGTTCTCACCATCAAAGGAAAAAACCATTCGTCATTTTTCTGATAAAGCAAAATGTTGACGGAGGCAAAGCGCGGATTTCTTTTTAGGATTTCTTCGTAGGAAAGTAATGGACGATAAGGAGGAGAATATCTACTATGCGCATTTTCTCCTTGCAAGCCTGCGTTTCTTATCTTTTGAAGTAAATCTTTTCCGAAAGTTTCCATACTTCAAATATAATAGAAATTTGGTCGAAATAATTTTGTTAAGTCATTTTTAACGCAAGAATCGCAAAGATTTTTTAGTAGTTTATTGTTTTAAGGTTCACAAAGGAGTTTTACTTGGCAATGTTCTCAGAGATAAAATCACTTTTGAAATAAAACAGATACGCGATAAAAAAATAAAACTTTCGAATACTCGAAAGTTTTATTTGATGTTTTTTTGAAATCCAATTAATTAGAATGAGCAATGAGCTCTTCTTTTTTGGAATTGTACAATCGATATTCCAAATACTTGAAAGAATCCCTTGGAATAATGGTTATCCATTTTCTGTATTTGATAAACCATTTCATTTGTACGCTGCTGATTCCTTTGGTAAGGTAAGCCTCAACAAATGGATGCACATGAAGGTAGAGTTTACCTTTTTCCTTTTGCATAATATTTCTGATGGCTTCACCCATTTTTTCAACAACTACGATTGGAGCGAGAATCTCTCCGTCTTTGTTAGGGTTTTCTTCTTTGGTTTCGATTTGTTTTTCTGGACGATTCCTTTGTCGTGTAATCTGGATAAGTCCGAATTTTGTAGGAGGTAAGATTTTGTGTCTTGACTTGTCTCTTTGCATTTCTTCTTTGATATGCTCGTAGAGTTCTTTACGGTGATTAGTATCCTTCATATCGATAAAGTCGATAACGATGATACCACCCATATCCCTTAGTCTTAATTGTCTCGCGATTTCTGTCGCGGCCAATTTGTTAACTTCCAAACCGTGATTTCTATTGGTTGTGGAAGACATAATGTTAGGTCCAGAGTTAACGTCAATAACGTGAAGTGCTTCCGTGTGTTCAATCACCAAATAAGCTCCTTTGGAACTTGGGATGTTGACATGTTTTCCGAAGCTCTGTTTCAGTTGTTTTTCTACATTGTAATATTCCATCAATGGAATATGAGAATCATAAAACTGAACAATGTTTTGACGTCCCGGAGCAATAACTTCCAAATAATTCTTCATGTCATTAACCATTACCTCGTCATCACAAATAATGCTTACAAAGTCTTGGTTGAAGTTGTCCCTCAAAATAGCAGAAGCCTTGTCGTCTTCGCTTAATACTCTTGATGGAACTTTATTTTTTTGGATGTTGTGAAAGGTGTTTTCCCATTTTTTGACAAGCTCATTCATGTCGTTATGGAGTTCCGCTACTTTTTTGCCTTCGGCTACAGTACGGATAATAACTCCAAAACCTTCAGGTTTGATACTTTCAATAAGGGTACGAAGTCTTTCTTTTTCTTCTGGATTGCTAACTTTCTTTGAAATTGAAACTTTGTTGTCAAAAGGAATGAGGACAAGGAAACGTCCTGTTAAAGAAATCTGAGTAGAAATTCTGGGTCCTTTTGTAGAGATGGGTTCTTTGGTGATTTGCAGGAGAACGGTTTCGTCCTTTGCAATCACTTTGTCGATCACCCCATTTTTGTCAATGTCTTTCTGAATTTCAAAGTTTTTAAGACTTGGATTGTTCTTTTTCTTAGAAAGCGTTTCTTTGAGAAACTTTTTATAAGTTAGAAGTTGTGGTCCCAAATCCTGATAATGCAAAAATGCATCTTTGCTATATCCGATATTAACGAATGCAGCATTGAGGTTGGGTGCTAGTTTTCTTACTTTTCCAAGAAACAAATCTCCTACTACAAAATCAGCCGCATCCTCTTCTGCATGGAGCTCGAAAAGGCGACCGTCTTCCAAAAGTGCGATGGTCGTGGTGTCGGCTTCATGCGATACAATAAGTTCTTTCTTCATTGTTGTAGTGATTATAAACAAAATATAGTCGGCGAAAATTCAATGAAATAATACACCAACTATATTTATTATTTTCTAGATAGAGACTAGACTATTTTTTCTTATGTCTGTTCGCTCTTCTTCTTTTCTTTCTCTTGTGCGTTGCAACCTTATGTCTTTTTCTTTTCTTTCCGCTTGGCATAATTTTCTTTTTTTGTAATTATTAGATAAGATTATTTAACTTTCACTTTTGTTTTTACTTTCTCTACGAAAGATTTAGAAGGTTTGAAAGCAGGAATGTTATGAGCAGGAATTTCTATTGCTGTATTTTTAGAAATATTTCTCCCCGTCTTAGCTGCTCTAGTTTTGATGATGAAAGAACCGAAACCTCTAAGGTACACGTTATCATCGTTGTAAAGAGAAGTTCTAATCTCATGCATGAAAGCTTCGATGATTTTTTGAGTTTCGTTTTTTTCAGTTCCTAATTTGTTAGAAATTGTGTTTACCAATTCTGCCTTTGTCATTTCCTAGTATATTTTTAATTTTGGTGTGCAAATATAAAACTTATTTTTGAAAACTTACAAACAAAACCCTGATTTTCTATGCCTTGGTGAAAAAGTTCTGACTTGGTTCCAAAAATTTGGAAGAGAACTTCCCTTTAGAAAAACAAAACTTCCTTACCGTATTTGGATTTGTGAAATTATTTTTCAACAAACAAGAATAGAACAAGGATTGGAGCATTACCGACGTTTTATCGAAAGATTTCCAGATGTGGCCACATTAGCAGCTTCACCAGAAGAAGAAGTTTTGTTGTATTGGAAAGGGCTAGGTTATTATTCTCGCGCTATTAATCTTCATAAAGCTTCTCAGCAGATTGTCAACGATTTCCAAGGGAAGTTTCCAGAAGAATATGATGATATACTTCAACTGAAAGGAGTGGGGAAATATACTGCGGCTGCAATTTCCTCCATTTGTTTTGGTAAGAAAATTCCAGCAGTGGATGGTAATTTTTACCGCGTGCTTTCCCGATTGTTCGGCGATGATTATGATATTTCTGCTTCGGGAGCGTTTCAGTATTTTTCGGAAATTGCGGTCAAAATGATCCCTGAAAATAAAGCGGGAGATTTCAATCAAGCAATTATGGATGTTGGTTCAGAGATTTGTAAACCGAAGAATGCACTTTGTTACGATTGTCCCTTGGTTGATGATTGCATCGCCTACAAGCAAGGAAAAGTGGAGGAATTTCCAGTTAAAACCAAAAAAGTTATAACCAAGGAATTAGAAATGCAGTATTACTTTGTGTTTTATAAGAAGCAATTTGCAGTGAAGCAACGTGATTCATCTGATATTTGGAAAAAATTGTTCGAGTTTCCTAAGTTTATCCCATCTGATTTTCATGTACATATAAAGGATCAGAAAAAAGTTCTTCATAAACTTACTCATCGAAATATGACCATTACCTTTAATTTGATTGAATTAAATTCTTCATCTCAATGGAAAAGATTTCTCACAGATGGAGATTATATCGCGATGACGATGGAAGAATCGCATGAACGTTCATTCCCTAAACCTTTGCAAACCTATATGGAAGAGTTGAGTTTTTTGAAGTGATATTTCTGATATTTTTCTTTTGGATAAGTTCTCAAAATGAAATTTCAAGTGATAAAATCCTAAAAATCAAATCCCATTGCCAACTAATTTGTATTTTTGCCGAATGTTAAAAAAGATTGTCCCATTTTTTATCTTTATGCTCCTGATTTCCTGTGGGAAAGATTATATGCCAAAACCCTACGGCGAACTTCGTTTGGAGTATCCAATGCCTGTTTATAAGCAGTTTGAGAGTGATTGTCCATATACTTTTGAGTATTCGGATTTTGCAACGATGATTGACGCACAGAAAAAACCATGTTGGTATTACATAGAATATCCCAAGATGAAGGCTAAAGTGTTTGTTACCTATTACCCGATTCAGAATAACTTCGAAAGTCAGATCAAAGAGGTAGAAAAAATGGTGTATGAGCATACCAAGAAAGCGAGTGCCATAGAAACCAAATCTTTCGAATATCCAGAGAAAAGAGTTTATGGTAATTTCTATGAATTGAAGGGGGAAAGTGCGAGTAACTTGCAGTTTTTTGTTACAGACAGCACGAAGCATTTTGTTTCAGCTTATTTGTATTTCAATTCTCGACCAAAGCCAGATTCGCTTGCTCCTGCAATAGATTACGTTAAAAAAGATATGATGCACCTAATCGACACTTTTAAGTGGAAATAGGGGGGGAAGGATGGATGATGAATGATGAGAGATGATTGATAAGAGATGTTAGTATTGAATCCTAAACATCAAACTCTCAACAGTAAACATCAATCCTCAAAACTTGAAAAGCAATATTAGAATAAAAATTTAGAAAAAAAATATATGAAATTATTAGTAGTTGGAAGTGTAGCTTTCGATGCGATTGAAACGCCATTTGGAAAAACAGATAAAATTTTAGGAGGAGCAGCGACTTATATTGGTCTTGCAGCTTCTGTAATGAATGTTAAATCTGGAATTGTATCTGTTGTTGGAGGAGATTTTCCGAAGGAATATCTTCAGATGTTAGAAGACCGTTCTGTTAATACTGACGGAATTGAAGTAGTTGAAGATGGGAAAACATTTTTCTGGAGTGGCAAATATCATAATGATCTTAACTCAAGAGATACTTTAGTAACAGAGGTTAATGTTCTTGAAAATTTTGACCCAAAAATTCCTGCGTCTATGCAAGATGCAGAGGTTTTGTTGTTAGGTAATCTACATCCTGGTGTACAGCTTTCTGTCCTAGAAAAAATGAACAACAGACCTAAGTTGGTTATTCTTGATACGATGAATTTTTGGATGGATACCGCATTGGAAGTGTTGATGCAGATGATTGCTAAGACAGATGTTATTACTATCAATGATGAAGAAGCTAGACAACTTTCAGGAGAATATTCTTTGGTGAAAGCAGCAAAGAAAATCCATGAAATGGGACCAAAATATGTGATTATCAAAAAAGGAGAGCACGGAGCATTGTTGTTCCATGAAGGGAAGATTTTCGCAATTCCAGCAATGCCATTAGAGGAGGTATTTGACCCAACTGGAGCTGGTGATACTTTTGCAGGTGGATTTGCATCTTACCTCGTTAAGAAGGAAAGTTTTGATTTCGAAACGATGAAGTCTGCGCTGATTGTTGGTTCGGCTTTAGCTTCTTTCACAGTAGAAAAATTCGGGACGGAGCGTCTTAAAGAGATTACTCATGTAGAATTAGCAGATAGAATTAACAGCTTCAAAGAACTAACCACTTTTGAAGTAAGTGTTGATTAACACTAATTTTAAGAAATAATTATAATATTTTATGAAGCAGAATTCACACAGAATTCTAAATTTGCAACTTGATTAATAAAATTAATATGAGTAATAACAGATATTTAGCAGGAATTTTATTTCTTTTATGCGTTATTTTTTCATCCAAATCCTTTGCTCAACCGATGCAGAAGGGAGATTTGGTTGATGGAATAGCTGCAGTTATTGGAGATGAAATCATTTTGGAGTCGGACATTGTGGAACAGATGAATTATGATAAGATGCAAGGAGCAATGAATGTTGGGAAATGTGACTTTATGAACCGAATGGTCAATAACAAAGTGCTTATTTATCAAGCTAAAAAAGATACACTCATAGAGAATCAATCAGCAGCGATTAAGAGTCAAGCAGAAAGTAAATATAACAATATGCTTTCTCAGTTTCCAGATGAAAAAACGATGCTTTCAGCGTACAAATTTCGTACTCCTTACGAAATGAAAAACGCTATCGAAAAGATTGATACGGACCAATATTATAGTGGTGAAAAGTATAGGAGAGTGACGGATAAAACGGACGTTACGCCTGCAGAGGTTACCGATTTTTATAACCAATACAAGACTCAATTACCCGATGTTAAGGATGAAGTGACCTTAGCAAGAATCAGCAAATATCCTAAAATGACGGAGGCTCACAAAGAAGAAATGATTAATAAATTGAAAAAAATTAAGCAAGATATTCTTAATGGAGAGTCATTTGAAAGTCAAGCGAGAATTTACTCCGAAGACCCAGGATCCGCAGCAAATGGAGGGTCAATGAAAAAAATTCTGAAAGGTCAAATGGTGAAGCCTTTTGAAGCAGCTGCGCTTAACCTTCAGGAAGGTGAAATCTCCGACCCAATCGAATCTGAGTTTGGTTACCATATCATCAGACTAGACAAAAGGTCTGGAAAGATTTACGATGCTAGTCACATTTTGTTAATGGCGGTGCCTACTGAAGAAGAGATTGCTTCTACCAAAAAAGAGTTGGATAGTATCAAGACTTTGATTCTTAATGGAAAATTGACCTTTAAAGAAGCAGCATTTAAATTTTCTGATGACAAATCGACCAAGTTCAACGCGGGGATTATCACTGGAAGAGATGGTTCTAATAGAGTTGAAGTACAGTCTCTTAGTCCAAATTTAGCATTTGAAGTAACAGGGCTTAATAAAGGGGACATGACTTCTACATTTGAAGAAGAACTTAACAGAAGAAAAGTTGTAACCCTGATGAGAGTGGAAAATACAATTCCTGCACATCAGATCGCGTTAGAAACCGATTACGATTACATCAAACAGATGGCTCTAGATAAGAAGAAGGGCGAAAAACTCGAGAAATGGGTAAAAGAGCAAGTTCCAAGCATGTTTATTTCTATTAATGATAGATATAAGGAATGTACTGAACTTTTAATTAAATAATTTTAGGTTACATATACGTATTTTAAAAAACCTTCGGAATTCCGGAGGTTTTTTTTAAATTTAACTCCAACTAATTCTGCAAATAAATATTCTATGAGCAACTTTATTCACTTTGGAATCGCTGAGAAAATGTACAGTGAAGAGCGTAATAAGATTACCCAACTATTTGAAATTAAATACCCTATTATTCAGGGTGGAATGATTTGGCATTCGGGGTGGAGATTGGCTTCGGCTGTTTCTAATGCTGGAGGTTTGGGATTAATTGGCGCGGGAAGCATGTATCCTGATGTTTTAAGGGAAAATATTGTTAAATGTAAAGCGGCCACCGACAAACCTTTTGGTGTTAATATTCCTATGTTATACCCTAATTTGGACGAAATTATTAAGATTATTTTGGAAGAAGGGGTCAAAATTGTTTTTACCTCGGCGGGAAATCCTAAAACCTATACAGAAACCTTACAAAAGGAAGGATTGAAAGTAGTACACGTTGTGTCATCTACCAAATTTGCGATGAAATGTGAAGATGCTGGCGTGGATGCCATCGTTGCGGAAGGCTTCGAAGCAGGTGGACATAATGGACGAGATGAAACAACAACAATGGTCCTGATTCCCAACGTCAAGAAAAATATTTCTAAACCTTTAATCGCTGCTGGTGGAATTGCAACTGGAGCCCAAATGAAAGCAGCAATGATTTTGGGAGCTGATGGCGTCCAAATTGGTTCTCGATTTGCTGCAACTACCGAAGCCAGTGCGAATGAACAATGGAAAAACAAAATAGCAGAATTAAGCGAGGGGGATACTCAATTAACTTTAAAGGAATTAGCTCCAGTTCGCTTAGTTAAAAATAAATTTTATCAAGATTTAGAAAAATTATATGAATCAGGAAGAAATGTTGAAGCTTTGAAAGAGGCTTTAGGAAGAGCCAGAGCCAAACGCGGTATGTTTGAAGGCGACCTCGAAGAAGGCGAGTTAGAGATTGGTCAGGTTTCCGCTTTGATTGATGAGGTTCTTCCAGTTGACCAAGTTTTTGCAAAACTTTTGAAGGAATTTAAGGAGGCAGGATATCAAGAGTTTTAATCTTATACTGATGAAATATCAACAAAAAAGTAGCTCATTGGAGCTACTTTTTTTATTTCTGTTAAATGTAATTTAATTACAAAGAAGCTAAAGTTTGGCTTAATTCTGCATACCCACCACCATTATAACCGTTCTTCAAGCCTTGGGAATTAAGATATTCTAAAGCTTTTCCGCTTCGATTTCCGCTTCTGCAGAAGATGACCACTGGTTTTTCGATGCTTAAGATTTCTTCTTGACGGTCTTCGATTTCTCCCAAAGGAATGTTGGTTGCACCTTCGATTTCTCCGTCCATCATCAGTTCCATAGGCTCTCTTACATCAATTAATGCGTAGTTTCCAGATTGTAATACTTCGTTAAGATTTTCCATTTTTATTATTTTCTGTAAAAGTAATTATTTTACAAAAACAAAGTCCAATTGTGTGATAAAAAAACCGCGTCAGAGATAAAACTTTGACACGGTTCAATAACCAATTATAATTAATTT
>NZ_JBYVEB010000043.1:0-25649 GCF_058117085.1 Chryseobacterium sp. CG10_8
ATAAAATGTATAAATGATACAACTGCAAAAGTCACAAAATCGAATGTGGAAACAGTGTGAAAAAGAAAATTTTGTGTCTTTTGTGGTTCAAGAAAATGATGGTGCATTCCATCAGGTAAAAAAAACACAGAAAATCTGAGGATGTAAGGATCTCTGTTTCAGAGATTCTTCGACCTCGGAGAAGTTGAAAAAAGGCAAGAAAAAGGGAATCCGGAGGATTCAATCTTGCTTGCCGTTGGCGAAACCAATGGAATAAAAAATAGGAAATGAAAACGCTATTGATCATAGCTTTAAGTATACTCACGATGTCTTTGACACGGTCTTGTACAACTATGGAAAAAACGAGAAAAAATATTACCGCAAAGGAGATTTTAGGAAACAAAGAATATTTGGCGATGTCTTATGGAGGTTATCGAGCCAATTCCAGAAGAGTTCAGCCAACGATTCCCCAGATTAAGGAAGACTTGTTGATCCTTTCAACGATGGGCGTTAAAATGATTAGGACGTATAATGTCCATCTTCCAGAAGCGGTTAATATTCTGAAAGCCATTGACGAGCTGAATAAAGAAAATCCAAAATTTGAGATGTATGTGATGTTAGGAGCTTGGATTGATTGTAAAAATGCTTGGACAGGTTTCGAACCAAATCATTATGAGGAAAGTGCAAGAAATGCCACCGAAATCGAACACGCTGTTGAACTTGCTCAAAAGTATCCCGAAATTGTAAAAGTAATTGCAGTAGGAAACGAAGCGATGGTAAAATGGGCAACTGCTTATTATGTTCAAGCAGGTGTGATTTTGAAGTACGTTAATCAGCTTCAAGACCTCAAAAAAGAAGGAAAACTTCCTAAAGGTTTGTGGATTACCAGTTCGGATAATTTTGCGTCTTGGGGAGGTGGTTCAGGCGAGTATCACACTCAAGAATTAAAGGAATTAATTCACGCTGTGGATTATATTTCGATGCACACCTATCCAATGCACGATACGCATTACAATCCGGTTTTTTGGGGAGTACAGACTTTTGAAAATCATTACAGCAAGAAAGAACAAATCCAAAAAGCAATGAACCGTTCTTTGGAATATGCGCAATCTCAATACGAAGCTGTAAAATCTTATATGAAAAGTCTTGGTGTTGACAAACCAGTTCATATTGGTGAGACAGGTTGGGCAAGTTTTTCCGATGAATTGTACGGAAATAATGACTCCAAAGCAGTGGACGAGTACAAGTCAGGTTTGTATTACCAAATGATGAGGGAATGGACAGATAAAGCAGGAATCTCATGTTTCTATTTCGAAGCTTTCGATGAGCCTTGGAAAGATGCTGGAAATCCTAATGGTTCAGAAAATCATTTTGGACTTTTCACAGTTCAAGGAAAAGCAAAATTCGCTGTATGGAACTTGGTTGACCAGAATATTTTTAAAGGATTAAAACGAGACGGAAACCCAATCACCAAAACATACAACGGAGATTTGGAGAAACTGATGGATGAAGTTTTACTTCCACCTCAAAAGAAAATGGAATTAGTGAATCATTAATTAAAACGATTTTAATCAATAGAAACGGGCAGTGTCATCCTGAGCGTAGTCGAAGGAAGCCCGTTTATAAAAATTTAAAAATCAATTGGCTTTAGCCAAAATTTATAAATAATAAAAACTACAATAGTCACAAAAGCGAATTGTGGAAACAGTGTGAAAAACGAAACTTTTGTGCCTTTTGTTGTTCAAAAAACACCAACTCATGAAAAACATAAAATATTTAGCGATTTCATTTGTAATGCTTTCAATTATGAGTTGTAATACCCAGAAAATGTTGACAACAGAAATCTACGAAACTTCGGCTTCAGGACATCAATTAACTAAAATTGAAGAACTTTCAACCAACGAAAGTTCAACAGTAATCACGCTTAATCCAAAAGAAACTTACCAAACTATTACAGGTTTTGGTGGTGCTTTTACGGAATCTTCTGCTTCTTTGCTGAATAAATTAAGCAAAGCCAATCGTGAGAAAGTAATTAACGCTTATTTCTCTGACGAAGGTGCTAATTATTCGTTGACGAGAACACACATGAATTCATGCGACTTTTCTTTAAGTCATTATTCATACGCTCCGACAGACGATAAAGAGTTGAAAGATTTTTCTGTAAAAGAAGATAAAGACGATCTTATCCCGATGATTAAAGATGCGATGAAAGCATCAAAAGAGGGATTTAAAATTTTTGCTTCACCTTGGACAGCTCCACCGTACATGAAAGACAACAATGGTTGGGTTGGTGGAAAACTAAAACTAGACTATTACGATACTTGGGCTTTGTTCTTTTCTAAATACATCAAAGCTTATAAAAACGAAGGAATTGAAATTTGGGGTTTCACAGTAGAAAATGAACCCCATGGTAATGGTGGAAATTGGGAAAGTATGTTGTTTACACCAGAGGAAATGACCAATTTCGTTCAGAATCATTTAGGTCCAAAATTAGAAAAAGATGGTTACGGCGATAAAGTGATTTTAGGCTACGACCAAAACCGAAATGATTTAAAACATTGGGTTGATACGATGTATGCAACATCAGAATCTTCAAAGTATTTCAGCGGAACGGCGGTGCATTGGTACGATTCAACCTTTATGATTTTTGAAGACGAATTGCAATATGCACATCAAAAAGCACCAAATAAATTATTAATTCAGACCGAAGCTTGTGCTGATTCTGAAGTTCCACATTGGAAAGATGACGCTTGGTATTGGAGCAAAGAAGCAACCGATTGGGGTTGGGATTGGGCTCCTGCTGAACAAAAAGCATGGCATTCGAAATATGCACCAGTTAATAGATATGCAGGAGATATTATTGGTTGCTTAAACAATTGGGTTGATGGTTGGGTTGATTGGAACATGGTTCTAAACCGTCAAGGAGGTCCAAACTGGTTCAAAAACTGGTGTTTGGCTCCAGTGATTGTGGACGAAGAAAAAGACGAAGTCTATCTAACACCGTTGTATTATACGATGGCACATTTCAGCAAATATATTCGTCCAGGTGCAAAACGCATCGGCTTCGAAAATCCTCATAAAGACTTACAAGTAACATCCGCACAAAATCCAGACGGAAGCATCGCTGTAGTGGTTTTTAACCCAACTGAAAAAGAGAAAACATTTGCTTTAGCCTTAAATAAAGACCAAAAAACGGTAAAAATAAGCGCAAAAGCAATACAAACCATAATCATTAAAAAATAAAACACCATGTCAGAAAAAGCTGTTACAGGAGGTCAAGTTCCTATGGGACAAAAAATTGCATTCGGTTTTGGGATGTTAGCCAATCAAATGTTTCCCGCCGCTTTGGGAATCTTCATGGTGGTATTGGTACAGAATTTAGGTTTCCCAGGTTGGATGTGGAGTGTAATCTATTTCTTCCCACGAATTTTTGATGCTTTTTCAGACCCAATCATGGGATTTATTACGGATAATACCAAATCAAAATGGGGAAGACGCCGCCAATACGTGTTTATTGGTGCTATTGTGATGAGTATTGCTTTCATTTTGATGTGGCAATTGTACAAAGACGACGGCGTGAATTACAATTTTGTGTATTTCATGTTTTGGTCATTTGTTTTTTACCTTGGATTAACGATTTTCAGCGTTCCTTATGTGGCGATGGGTTACGAAATGAGTAATGATTTCCATGAGAGAACCCAAATTATGGCGATTTCACAATGGATTGGACAATGGGCTTGGATTATTGCACCTTGGTTTTGGGTGATTATGTACGACGTTGGAGAAGGTGGTTGGTTCGAAACGACCGAAAGTGCTACAAGAACATTAGCAGTTTGGGTAGGCTCAATTTTGATGGTTGTTGCCATTATTCCAGCAATTTTCATTAAAGGTAAATCCACTTTAAATGAAAACTACGCAAGTCTAAGTTTAAGCAATGCTAAAGGAAGTTTCAACGAAATTATTTTGGGTTTCAAAGAAGCTTTGGTTATTAAACCTTTCAGAAAACTATGTATTTCTACATTTTTGATTTTCAATGCTTTTAATACCGTTTCAGCTTTTACGTTCTTTATTATTGTGTATCAGTTATTTAACGGAGATACCAAATTGGCAAGTCAAGGATATTGGCCAACGTTATTTGGCTGTTTAAGTGCGGTTGCAACAACTTTCGTGGTGATTCCGATTGTGACTTGGATGTCCAAAAAAATGGGTAAAAAGAATGCTTTTGTTTTATCACAAGCCATTTCAATCATAGGTTACGTTTTGCTTTGGTTCTTACTCGTTCCGGGAAAACCATACTTATTCATTTTCGCATTGCCATTTATGTCATTCGGAATTGGAGGATTATTTACGCTAATGATGTCTATGACTTCCGATGTTATTGATTTAGATGAACTCAATACAGGAAAAAGACGCGAAGGAATTTTTGGAGCGATTTATTGGTGGATGGTAAAATTTGGTTTTGCTATTGCTGGAGCTTTAAGTGGAATTATTTTAGCACTTGTTGGTTTTCAAGAAGGAGTACCAACAACAGAGCAAGAAGGTGCTATTTATGGTCTTCGTATATTCTTTTCAGGACTTCCAATTGTTGGGACTTTAGCTGCGATTTATGTGATGTGGGATTATGATGTGACCGAAGAAAAAGCGAGAGAAGTCAGTGCAATTTTAAAAGCAAGAAAGGAAAAACCAGTACTTTCTTCATCTTATTATAAAAACGGAAAACTATTATCATTACCAATTTCTGGTCTTGCAGTAGATACTTCAAGTGATGAAAATTTCTCGAACAAATCTGAAAACGAAATTAAAGCCATCTTCAAAACAAAGTTAGAAGAAGGAATGAGCGGACTTTGCTTTAGTCCATACACGGAAGGACAAGATATCGGAGATATTTTATCGAAATTTCAGATTGAAAGAAGAATGGATGTCATTAAGCCTTACACAAAATGGGTGCGTTCATTCTCATGTACTGAAGGTAACGAACATATTCCTGCGGTCGCTCACGAAAAAGGATTGAAAACTTTAGTTGGAGCTTGGATTGATGCAGATAAAGCTAATAATGAGGTGGAAATTGAGGCTTTAATTAAATTGGCTAAAGAAGGAAAAGTGGATACCGCCATCATCGGAAACGAAGTTTTGTTAAGAAATGATTTAACGGAAGATGAAGTTTTAGGCTATATCAAAAAAGTGAAAGAAGCGCTACCTGGAATTCCTGTAGGTTATGTAGATGCCTATTATCAATTCTACGAAAGACCAAGATTAGTGGAAGCTTGTGATGTGATTGCCGTGAACTGTTATCCTTTCTGGGAAGGTTGCGACATTAATAATGCTTCAACTTACCTTAAACAAATGTATGCTTTGACTCAGCAAGTTGCTAAAGGAAAACGTGTCATCATCGCCGAAACAGGTTGGCCAAGTCAAGGTAGTAACAACGAAGGTGCAGAACCATCTGCTGTTAATGCCATGAAATATTTTATCAATACCATGAATTGGCAAAACCAACAAAATGTAGAAGTATTTTATTTCTCTTCATTTGATGAGTCTTGGAAAGTGCACCACGAAGGTGATGTAGGAGAACGTTGGGGAATTTGGGATAAATACGAAAAACTGAAATTTTAATAATGAGGGGTGATGGATGAGGGAAGCTGGAAGATGAGAAGTGAACAAAGAATAATTTTCCACAAACTCTGAACCCGAAACCCGAAACTCGCAACTCAAAACAAAGAAAAACACAAAGCCGGAAACCATTAATTAATCACCATTGATCAATCATCAATTATCATTCATAAATAATAAAACCATGTCTTACAGAGCAGAACGATATTTATCATTATCAAAAGTTAATCAAGAGAACTATCTATCGGAAAAAACAGAAACCGAAAAGAGAGATTTGTTTTTAGAAATACTGCATAACGGCGTTCATGGATTTTGTTTCAGTCTTTATGAGGACGGACAAAAACCAGGAGATATCATTTCTGAAGAACAGGTTCGCAGAAGAATGGCGATTTTGAAACCTCATACTTCTTGGGTTCGTTCATTTTCTTGTACGGAAGGTAATGAACATATTCCCGTGATTGCTAAAGAATTCGGGATGAAAACCTTGGTTGGAGCATGGCTTGGAAACGATCCTGAAGTTAACGAAAGAGAAATCGAAGGACTTATCAAATTAGCCAAAGAAGGTTATGTTGATGTTGCGGCAGTTGGAAATGAAGTGATGTACAGAAAAGACCTTACGGAAGACGAGTTACTGGATTTCATGCAACGAGTAAGAAAGGAAATTCCTGCTGAAATTCCGATGGGTTATGTTGATGCTTATTATGAGTTTACACAACGTCCAAGAATTACAGAAGCTTGTGATATTATTTTGGCGAACTGTTATCCTTTCTGGGAAAGTTGTCCTTTTGAGGATTCATTAAATTATTTAAAAAACATGTACCATCAAGCGGTAAGTGTTGCCAACGGAAAAAGAGTTTTGATTACGGAAACAGGTTGGCCAAGTAAAGGTGAAAACTTAGACGGAGCAATTCCTTCAGAAAAAAATGCTTTAGAATATTTCCTTAACACACAGCTTTGGGCGATGGATGAGGAAATCGAATGTTTCTACTTCTCATCTTTCGATGAAAGCTGGAAAGTCGGAGCAGAAGGCGAAGTTGGAGCTTATTGGGGAATCTGGGACAAAAATGAAAAACTAAAGTTTAGAGAATCTGAAGCTTTAAGTTTTAATAATTAATTGATTTAAAATAAAGAAAATGTTTAAAAATTATCTGACTCAACTGCTTTTTACACTGGTGTTTACTAGCTCGTTGTTCAATGCGCAAGTAGATGTGGTGTATAATGATTTGGTGTGGTCCGATGATTTTACCACCAATGGAGCTGTTGATGCAACCAAATGGCATCATCAGACTCAACTTCCTAATGGTGGTAGTTGGTATAATGGAGAATTACAGCATTATACCAATCAACCGACCAATTCTTTTGCGGACGGAGGATTTTTGAAAATCGTAGCTAAAAAAGAAAACTACACGGACCAAGGTATTACTAAGAATTATACTTCCGCTCGATTGAATTCAAAATTTGCTTTCAAGTATGGTAGAATTGATGTTCGAGCAAAATTACCTGTAAATTCTGGAACTTGGCCTGCAATCTGGATGTTAGGGAAAAATATCAACGAACCTGGAGGATTCTTTTCAGCGACTTACGGGACAACCAATTGGCCAGCTTGTGGAGAAATCGACATCATGGAACACGGTATTTTTCCGTCACATAATATTAACTATATTCAGAGTACGGTTCACACACCTTCAGGTTATGGAGGAGGTGCTAATGGAGGCGGAATTATCGCTTCGGATTTAGCCAATAATTATCATGTATATTCTCTGAATTGGTCGCCTAATCAATTGACATTTTTATTAGATGGCGTAGCGTTTTTCACCTATAATCCATCGGTGAAAAATGCCAGTACTTGGCCATTTGATAACGAGCAATATATACTTTTGAATTTAGCAATGGGTGGAATTGCAGGGAATATCGCTTCTAATTTTACACAAGCTGAAATGATCGTAGATTATGTAAAAGTGTATCAAAACACCTCTGCAGATAATATTGCACCGAGTAATTTCACCGCTTCTGCGGGAACAGTTACTGCGGGTTCAGTGGAGTTATTATTGAACGCAGTTGATAATTCAGGGACCATTTTTTACAATATCAGCGGAGCTTCAACGCAAACTGTTTCGCATTATTCTGGAGTTCAGAAATCTGTGATTATTACAGGTCTTTCTCCTGCAACGACTTACAATTTTAATATTACGGCAACAGACGCTACTGGAAATATTGCAGCGAATAGTCCACGCACAATATCCGCAACAACTTTGGGAGCGGGAACCAATACTTCTTGCTCGGGTATTTCTAATTTGGCTTCACAAGGAAGTTTTACAACGGGATATAGTTATCAATTCGAAACCATTGGAACCGATGTGAAGTTTACTTTTGAATTATTAGACACCGATAAAGTAGGAGTGGTGGCGTATTTGTGGAAGCAAACTCCATTTACAGAATATCCGATGACTAACATTGGTGGGAATATGTTTACCAAAACCATGACTGGACAAACCTTAGGTTCAACGATTACCTATGCTGTAAAATTTGCTTTTGCAGGAGGAATGTCAGTAACCAAATATTATGATTATGTAGTGGGAACTTCTTGTAATTCTTTAGCAGTAGAAAACTTGTCGAAAGAAGAACAATTGGTTTATCCAAATCCAGTCACAGATGTACTGCATTTGAAATTAGCAGATAAACAAAACCAGATCATTCTAATGGATGGTTCTGGAAAGAGAATTAAAAAACTTCAATCGACAGAAATGCAGGATATTGATATGAGCGATTGTCCTTCTGGAATATACTTTTTGACTGTTAAAAACTCAAAAGGAACTGAAAGTTTTAAGATTATAAAAAAATAGAAGCATAAAAGTTATGCTCAAAAAAATGAATAAACAATTTTAACTAACCAAATTTTAATATTATGAAAAAAATGTCTTTTTTATTGATGTTATTGATAACATCTTTAATGTTTTCGCAAAATCTCATTCTGAATGGAGATTTTTCTAACGGAGCAACTAGTTGGAGTATTGGCGGTAGTGGTTCAGTTGTAGGTGGTGAAGCATATTTTGCAACATCTAATTCAGCTGGAAATCCTTGGGATACACAATTGACCCAAAATGGATTGTCTCTTACAAGTGGTGCTGCGTATACGTTGACTTTTAAAGCTAGAGCAGCAGCAAACAGAAATATAACAGTTGCTATCCAGAATTTTGGGAGTTGGGAAAATCAAACACCTAACCAGACTTATGCATTGACAACTACAATGCAAACGTTTACCCAAACATTTAATGCAGCTTATACTAATACTAATGTTAATTTAGCATTTTTATTGGGAGTTCAAGGAAGTACAGATGCGGTTTATATTGACGATGTTGTATTATCTGCAGCTACGATAGATCCAGCTTCTGACGCTACTTTAAGCGCATTAACGGTTAACGGAACTTCAGTGACGGGATTTAGCCCATCTACAACTACTTACACGTATGCTCTACCAATTGGAACAACAGCGGTTCCGACAGTTGCTGCTACAGCGACTCGAGCCACTTCTACAGCAGTAGTAACTCAAGCAACAGCTTTGCCAGGAAGTGCAACAGTATTGGTTACTTCTCAGAATAATACTACAAAAACCTATACTGTAAACTTTGTATTGTCTGGGCCTAATGTAGCTGCACCAACTCCAACAGTTGCTGCTGCTAATGTTATTTCTTTGTTTAGTAATGCATATACCAATGTTCCTGTTGATACTTGGTCTGCTTCTTGGGATGATTCAAGTATTACTGATATGCAAGTGGCAGGTAACGATGTGAAGAAAATTACTTTTGCAAACTTCTTAGGAATAGACTTTAGTGCTGCAGGACATCATTTGAATCTTACCAATGCTACACGTTATCATATGGATATTTGGGTAGACAGTTTACCAGTTGGTTATGTTTTCAACGTTAAAGCAGTTGATTTTGGAGGTGGAGCAGGAGAAGCTTCTAATTTCTTACTTGGAATCAATGGAGGAACAACACCGAGCTTATCAACTGGACAATGGGTGACAATTGATGTTCCTATTTCACAATTTAGTAGCAGTCCAAATTTAAGAGCAGACGTAGCACAGTTGCTTTTTATTTCAAACATTACAACAGTTTATGTAGATAATGTATATTTCTATAACCCTACATCAGCTCTTGCGGTACACGATATTTCTTCTACTGAAAAAGTGAAAATGTATCCAAATCCAGTGAAAGCTGGAAATGTAGTTTTTGTTGGAGAAAATGTAAAAACAGCTGAGGTTTATAACTTTGCAGGTCAAAAAATTAGAACTTCTAACACAAGAACTTTGGGTACCGAAGGACTTGCAAAAGGAGTTTATTTGATTAAAACAACTAACGAAAAAGGAGAAGTTAATTCTTCAAAATTAATTGTTGAATAATCATTATTGATAATAATTATTAGCAGTCGGCGGGAATTAATTCCCGCCGACTTTTATTTTATACCGAAAAACATTATATTTGACTAATATACCGATGCAGTAGTGAAAAAAGCTTTTGGATTTATATTCTTTCTTTTTGGTTTCTGTTTGTTTTTTGGTCAGAAATTTCCTTCTAAAGGAGTTCCTGAAATGGAAAGCTATGTTCCCGCGAAGTATGGTAATACTGGAAAGATTTGGGAAATGAGCTCTTCGTCCAAAGGACTACTTTATCTCGCTTCTGAGAAGGGTTTGATGGAATACGATGGTAAAACCTGGAAGACCTTTAAGGGAAGCAAAGGATTTACTCGTTCAGTATTTGTCGCCAATGATTCAGTGATCTACACCGGTTCGGACATGGATTTTGGTGTCTGGAAGAAAAATGGTTTCCTCGGTTTTGAATACACTTCTCTGTATCCCTATAAAAATAAAGTCGGAAAGGAGAGTGAAGAGTTTTGGACCGTTGCGGTTATCAAGGGAAATCCAGTTTTTGTTTCCCACAATAATCTCTACATTCAGAAAAATGGTAAAATCACAAAAATTTCTGCTTCGGGACGGTTTTCAGATAGTTTTGTTAGTGGTGGCCAATTGTATATTTCGGACGAAACCAAAGGCCTTTTTCAGTTGGTTGGTAATCAATTACAGCTGGTTTTTCCGTACCAATCAGGAAACACTTATCAAATTTTAGGTGCTTACAAGATCAATAATCAGCTTTTTGCGGTAACTAAAGACAATGGGATTTTGGTGAATTCTGGTGGCTCCTTCACGGAAGTTAGTAACGAACTCAATCAAAAGCTAAAGTCAGGAGTAGTGTTCAGTTTTGCACAGATTGATTCGACACATTTGGCTTTTGGTACCATTCTTAACGGAATCTATATTACCGATATTCAGGGTAAGATATTGCATCATATTGACCGGCAAAAAGGACTTTTAAATAATACCATTCTCAGTCTTTACTATGATCCATCAGGGAATCTTTGGGTTGCAATGGATTTTGGTTTGTCTAAAATTGACCTCAAGAATCGTACGAATTATTTTGTTGATTTTAGAGGAAATTTCGGGACAGGTTATAGTGCAATATTGCAAAATGATACTTTTTTCCTTGGTACTAATCAAGGTTTGTATCATGCGCCTTGGACTGCACTTGATGACAGTCAGCCTCATAACACTTTTGATATGATACCAGGTTCCGAAGGTCAAGTCTGGAGCCTTAGAAATGTAGATGGTGAAATTTTGGCAGGTCATGACCTTGGTCTTTTTCGAGTTTTGGGTAATTCGGTGTCAATGATTAGTCACGAACGTGGAATCTGGGCGATTAAACCCTTTAACGCAAATTATATTTTAACCGGAAATTACAATGGAGTTTCGGTTTTCAAGAAAGAAAATGGTCAATGGATTTTTGTAAAAAAAATTAATGGCATTGCAGGTTCTTGCAACCAAATTGAGATTGTAGGGAATACCTTATGGGTTAATATTCCTAATTTTGGGATTGTGAAGGCAACTTTGGATGCTAATTTTAATGCTACCAATCGAAAAATTTATTATCCAAAGGATTTCAAATCAGAAGATTTGCAGTTGAGCAAAATACAAGGTAAAATCCATGTTACCGGCGGTCGGTTTGATTATCAGTTCGATGAGGGAAAGAACCGTTTTATGACGGTTTCTAATAACCTCCTTCAAAGAGAAATTGTTAATCCGTTAACTGGGTTTAGTAATCCTAGTCATCTTAATTCACAGTACGACTTTTACCCGATTTTTAATGGTTTTGCATTAAAGAATATAGGCAAAGATTCATACGGTTTCAGAGTTTATCCTTTGGAATTTCGGGGTATGGAAGTCTTTAATAATGAGGAAAAAAAGCCTTTTTTGCTGGATGGTTGTATTCCTTACGCTTTTAATAATGTCAAACTCAGTTTTATTGTTCCCCAGACGACCAATGTAATCTACCGTCATCGTTTTGGAGAAAAAGGAGAGTGGAGCAATTGGACCGCCAATAATAGTTTTGAATTCCTTGACCTCAAAGAAGGAGATTATGATTTTTATGTTCAAGCCAATGTAGATGGTGAGCTAAGCAATGTTTCTAAGATTTCTTTTGAAATTAGAGCTCCTTGGTATCGCTCTTGGTTAGCTTATTTTATTTATTTCTTCACGTTTTTGGGTATTCTGTATTTAATTAAAAAAAGACAGCAACAACTTCTTAAAAAACAGGGAGAAATACTGAAAAAGCAAGAGGAAGAATCTTTGAAAGTTCAGCATGAGAAGCACGAACAAGAGAAAATGCTTTTGCAACAAGAGCAATTAGAGAGAGAAAAAGAAATTCTTCAGCAGAAAGTCAAAGACAAGACAATCGAATTGGCCCAAAAAGCGAAGGACGATGAAGATAAGAACCGCCTTTTGATGGAGGTTACCGAGAAATTGGAAGAAATTGAAAATAATCCTCAAGTTTCAAAGATGAAACTCAAAGAGATTCGCCGAATGATGCGTAGTTATCTGGACAGCGAAGATCATACTTTCGAAATCCAGATGGACGAACTGCATCAAGAATTCTTTAAGTCAATGAAAAAAGAATTTCCGAACCTTTCTATCTATGACTTGAGGTTGTGTGCCTATCTTAAGATTGGACTTACCTCGAAAGAAATGGCAGACATTTTACAAGTTTTACCTTCGAGTATCAATGTAAGTCGCTCCCGTTTGAGAAAGAAATTAGGACTACAACCAGAAGATGATTTATTTGCGTTTTTGAACCGATTTTAAGCGATCATTATTAAGGTTGAGGTATTTCAAGAATCATGAAATCTCAATTGCTTTTTTTCATTATCTTTGAGCACCATAAAAAGTTCAGAAAACTAAAGAAGGTTTTGATCTTTTAACTTTAAACACACTACCCAAATGAAATGTGGAATTGTAGGACTTCCTAATGTTGGAAAATCCACCCTTTTTAACTGTCTTAGTAACGCCAAAGCACAATCGGCTAACTATCCATTTTGTACCATCGAACCTAACTTAGGAACCGTTTCTGTTCCAGATCAGAGATTATTCGAACTCGAAAAATTGGTGAATCCGGAAAGGGTTTTGCCAGCTGTTGTAGAGATTGTTGATATTGCTGGGTTGGTGAAAGGAGCGAGCAAAGGAGAAGGTCTTGGAAATCAGTTTTTGGCTAACATCAGAGAATGTGAAGCTATTATCCATGTATTGAGATGTTTTGACAACGGAAATATTGTCCACGTTGAAGGTTCTGTAGATCCGCTTCGTGATAAAGAAATTATTGATATCGAATTGCAGTTGAAGGATATCGAAACCCTTCAAAAAGCATTAGATAAGGCTAAGAAATTCATCAAATCTGGTAAGAAAGAAGATGTTTTGAAGTTTGAAACATTACAAAAATTGTTAGCTTTCGTAGAAGATGGACGTAACGCGAGAGAATTTGATACAGATGATTTGACAGCGACTTTTGTTGAAGAAATTCAGTTGTTGACGAAGAAGCCTATTCTTTATGTTTGTAACGTAGACGAAAATGCTATCAAAAATGGAAACGAGTGGATTGCGAAAATTGAGGACATGGCGAAGAAAGAAGTAGCTGAAGTAGTTGTTCTTGCTGCTCAAATCGAAGCTGATATTAACGAATTAGAAACTTTTGAAGAGCGTCAAATGTTTTTGGAGGAGTTAGGTTTGGAAGAACCTGGAGTTAACCGTTTGATTCGTAAAGCATATGATTTGTTACACCTTCAGACTTATTTTACAGCAGGTGTTAAGGAAGTAAGAGCTTGGACTATTGAGAAAGGATGGACTGCGCCACAAGCTGCAGGAGTGATCCATACTGATTTCGAAAAGGGATTTATTAGAGCTGAGGTGATCAAATATGATGACTTCGTTACTTATGGCTCCGAAGCTAAAGTAAAGGAAGCTGGTAAACTTTCAGTTGAAGGAAAAGAATATATCGTGCAAGATGGAGATGTGATGCATTTCCGTTTTAATGTGTAATTGATTTTCATCCATCATAATAAAAAAAATCTCAATATTTAATATTGAGATTTTTTTTGACTTTAATGTTAAAGACTGGTTTATTTTTTTGTTTTATTCTCTAATGGAATTAGGGCGAATTTAGAAACATACAATTTGTTGTTTTTAATTTCCCCTGTTACTTTCGCTTTTCTCACCGCATTACAGAAGCCATCACTCCCATGTGCATCACCATGGTCATTGATACCAGTTCCTTCAATAGGATAAACTTTACCCTTAATTTTTGCTGTTAAAGAACAACTTTTCATGTGATTTTGGTCAAATTGACAAAGGCCACAAGAGACATCAATGGTTTTATTGTTCAGTTTTTGAGAAAACATTAGACCTGCGGTGAGGAATAATAAAAAAAATGCAATTTTTTTCATTTAATTAAATTTAAGTTGATTCCGAACTCGGAATTGATTTATTTTGTTGAGCCCCGTTAGGTGTATTCTTAATAAAATAAGCATACAAACTAAAGAATGCTAATATAATCACAAAAGTCAATATGCACACATAAAAAGCGGTACCAAATCCATAACTAATCGAAATTTCGCTACCTCCAAACCCCATTGAGTTGTTTCCTAATCCATCTAATTGGGACTGAAATCCAAGATAGAATATCAACAAGGAAAGAAACCCGATGGCTGAAAGCGTAATATGAAAGACGTACTTTTTCTTAATTGATTTTATGAATGGAACAACCAAACCAATGATTGCAGCTAAAAGTGCTACGATAATATAAGGGCTTGCAGGGATACCTTTCTTTTCTTTGCCTTTTTTGAGGTCTTTGTCAGACTCAAGGCCATCGGAATCGTTACCTGGAGACGAAAGCTCATCTTTTTCCCCCATCATTGAACCTAACATAGAGTCCTCACCAAAAGATTTTCCCATTTTTTTTGTCAACTGCTCCTCAGAAACTCCCGTAATCAAATCTTTACCATCTACGGCCATCAAAGTAGTGTCACCACATTTGATTAAGAAAAAAGGAAAGAAAAAACAGAGAATAATAACGCTGTAACTAGGGAATGGAAGTAGATCTGAGATCACCTTGAAATTGTTCATATTATTTTTTTTGATAAATATACTCAAAATAGCTAAAATCAAAACAAGTGATTTGTAATGTGATTTTTTTGTATTTTTAAAATCCATGAAAATTCAAAAACTAACTACAATGGACATTTCAAAAAAAATTAAAGAGCACTTGGAGTCAAAAGATAACTTCGTTGTTGAAGAGAAAATTATTTTGCGAGATTTTCTTGCTTTAGAGCGTACCAAACTTGCGAATGAAAGAACTTACCTTTCTTTTGTTCAGTTTTCTCTTTATTTTTTTATTGGTGGGTTAACTATTTTACAATTAGACGAGTATGGTCAGTTGGAGTTTATTGGGATTTCGGCACTAGTTATTAGCGCTGCAAGTTTTATTATTGGGACCCTTCGTTTTTTTCAATTAAAGAAAAGACTTCAGAATTTGTATAAAAAAAGTGAGTGAAAAATTGTAACAAATCTCACAATCCTATAACTTACTATCAAATTAAAAAAAATGAAAAACACTATTTCAACACTATTTATTTTTGTTTTAGCATTAGTTAATATTAGTTTCGCCCAAGCGCAAAGCAAAAACGCTCCGGCATATGAAAAGTCTGTACTTTGGGAGATTTCAGGCAATGGACTTACAGAACCGTCTTATCTTTTCGGGACTTTTCACATGATGTGCAGTAAAGACTTTGCTATTAAAGAAAAAGTAGATCAGGCGCTTAAGAATACTAAGCAAACAGTTTTAGAAGTCAATTTTACAGATCCCGAGCAAATGGGAAAGATGCAAGAATTTATGGTTTCTGATAAGAAGTTAAGTGAGCAATTTGAAGATAAGGAACTAGAAGAATTGAGAAAAGGATTAGAATCGTTTGGATACAAATTGGAAGACATCGATAGCTTTTCACCACTAATGTTGTATTCACTATTAAGTACAAAATTTTTTGATTGCCCTCCAACAGATCTTAGGATGTTGGATATGGAGATTATGCAGAGAACACAGGGAATTGGTAATCAAATTATGGGATTAGAAACAATTGAAGATCAAGCATCAGTATTTAGTAATTATCTTAATCCTAAAGAAATATTGAAGTTAGTTAGTAGTTATGAAGAAGGAAAAAAGAAAATGGAACAATTGGTGAAATCTTATCAAAAAGAGGATATTGTAGCAATGGGAGCTGAATTTGACGACGAAAAGACTATGAGCAAAGAACAGAAGAAAATAATGCTTGATAATCGAAATCTTAATTGGATAAAGAAGATGCCTGAAATGATGAAGAAACAACCTACCTTTTTTGCAGTTGGAGCAGGGCATTTACCAGGTGAAAACGGTGTTATTAATCTTCTTCGTAAAGAGGGATACACTGTAAAACCAGTTATGAAATAAAATCTATTTTTATAAGTTTAATTGAGCCCATCATTTCATTGATGGGTTTTTTTGACGGTAATAAGAAAATTTAATGTAAATATCTTTGAAATTTAAGTTCTTCAAATTGTTTAAGTATTTGAAGATGACCATCTTTAAGTAACAATTTTTTATTTGCGATATTCCAAACTGTTTCATAGTGATGGTCAGTGATGAGGATTCCTTTTTCTGGTTTTGCTTTTATTATTTCTGAAGTAATAAGGTCTGTTAATTTTGGAGACAGTGCCGTAAAGGGCTCATCCAAAAGGAGGAATTTGCAATCTGAGTGTAGCAGAAGCATAATCTCAGTATAACGTCTTTCTCCACCTGAGATTTCGTTTGGTTTGCTGCTAAGAAATTTGGAAATAATGGGGTTTATGTTCAAAATTTCGGTTTGTTCTTGATTGCAAAGCAATGGGATAATGGTCTTTATTTTCAGGTGATTGGGTAAGAAATGGGCCTGAGGCAAAAGGTGAATTTTGTTGCTAAAGTCAAAAGAATCTTTAAGTACTCGTCCATCCATTCTTAAGAATTGCTGATTTCCTTTCTGGATGCCAGAAATAATTTCAAAAAGAGTAGTTTTTCCACTGCCGTTTCGACCAAAAATTTCTATAATTTCGCCTGTTTCAATACGTAATGATATATCACTAAGGATGTCTTTTTTACCAAAAGATTTTCTGATGCTGTCAATTTCTAAGAGATGTCCCATAGAGAAAAAATCAAATAAGGAGGTATAGAAATACCGATATTGGCCATCCAAAGCCATAATCTACTCCAGCCAAATAACGAATAAAAGTAATATTCGTTTTTGTTTCTTTTTTCATAGACCATGTACTGAAAAAACGGTGAAAGTAACAGAAATGCTATGAAGAAATTTCTAAACGAAAATCCCATGACAATTGCTATTGCTACGGAAACCGCAAAGCTTGGTATCAGAATCTTTAGATAGAAAAACCAAAATGCTTGTAAAGGCTTCAAAAATTTCATCAGTCAGGTTTTCAATGTGTTTATTGACTTAATTGTAGAATTTCAAACCATCATTCATCAATCATCAATCATCATTCATCAATCATCATTCATCAATCATCATTCATCAATCATCATTCATTACTTATATTAAATCCTTTCCAACTCGTCTGCATTAATTTTGGTGGTGAATTTTCCGTAATTGACTTCGACTTTTCCGTTTTTTTCTATTTTTTCGATCGTTCCAACAGAGGTACTTCCAACAATACGAACTCTTTGACCCGGCTTGAGCCAAACCGCTCTTTCTTGTTGTCTTTTTTCTTCAATTTTTTCGTTGGTTTCGGTTATTTTTTCTTGAATGTTTACCTTTTTCAGTTGTTGGGTGATTTTCCGCTTGACCACCTGGAGTTTTTTGCTTTCGTCTTTGTCAACGCCTAACTTTCTATACTTTTCTTGTTCAAGAATTTTCACAAAATCTTTTACCAAGTCTTTTCTTGGTCTACCGCTCACATAGGCGTCAATAAAACCTTCAATCTTATTCCCAAATTGCAACTTTCGATGTTCTTCTTCGTATAATTTCTGAAAATTAAAGAGTTTTTGCTCTAATTGTTCATTCAGTTTTTGCAGGTTACCACGCTTGTCTTCAACAGACTCTTTTTGTTCTGTTAAATTGGATTTAAGCTTTTCGACTTCAAATTTTTCTTGTTGAAGTTTAACGATTGTCTTGTCGAGATTAACAACATCGCGTTCTACCTTTTTGCGAGCATTTCTGATGATAAACCACGGAATTTTGTTTTTCTCTGCAACTTCAAAGGTGAAAGAGCTTCCTGCTTGTCCTACTTCCAATTTGTACAGTGGAACCAAGGTTTTTTCGTCGAAAAGCATAGCTGCATTTTCTGCGTGAGGAAGTTCTTCGATTTTGAGCTTGATGTTGGTGTAGTGCGTTGTAATAATCGCAAATGATTTTTTTTCGTAGAAAAACTCCAAAAAGCTTTCCGCCAAAGCACCACCCAATTCTGGATCAGAACCTGTCCCGAATTCATCAATAAGAAGTAGCGTGTTTTCATCAGCTTTTTTGATGATTCCAGACATTTTTTTCAGTCGAGAAGAGTAGGTGGAAAGGTGATTGTCAATGGATTGGTTGTCTCCGATATCTGTCATGATGTTCTTGAAGAAAAACATTTCTGATTTGGGATGAACTGGTACCAAAATACCACTCTGAATCATGAGTTGAAGTAGACCAACGGTTTTCAGGGTGATGGATTTTCCTCCAGCGTTAGGTCCAGAGATACAGATGATTCTGTTCTGTTCAGTCAAAGTTAACGTTTGAGGGAATATTTCTTTCTTTTCGATTTTATTTTTTTGCCAAAGTAAAGGATGAAAGGCGTCTTTTAATCGTAAAGTTCGATGCTTATTAATCTTAGGTAGTACCGCATTGATTTCCTGCGCAAATTTGGCTTTGGCTCGAGTAATATCAAGGTCAAAGATGTAAGTTTGATAATCAGTTAGTTGTTCTTGAAATTCTGATATTTCAAAAGTCAGCTTTCTGAGGATTTTGTCAATTTCGTGTTTTTCTTCTTCTTGGCATTCGCGCAGCTTTTGTTCGTGTTTACTCACGCTTTGCGGCTGCATATAAGTAATAGAACCTGTTTTGGAGATTCCCATCACTCGACCAGCGACTCTTTTCTTGAAGGAAGACTTCACGGCCATTACCCTCTGGTCTTCGAGGATGGTCTCTCTGATTTCGTCGAGCAAATCGAGTTGCGCGTAATGATTAAGCGCTTTATTAAAATTCTCGGTAATATCTTTTCTCGCTTCGGCGATTTCTGCTCTTAATGTTTTTAAAATAGGAGAGGCATCGCTTTTGACTTCACCAAAACGGTTGAAAACTTGGTCAATTTTTTCAATAATTTCCTTTCGAAAATCCAGAGCTTTAACTTCTTGAGAAAGGGTAGGGAAGAGTTCTTCCAAAGGAGGGAAGAACTTCTGTAATTTGCCAATTTGTTCAGTAAGATTTTTGATTTTGATAAATCCTTTGTTTTCCAAACGAAAGTTTTCAATATGCATCACCTTTAATTCGGCTTCGATATCATCAAATTCGGAAAACGGAATGATGTTTTCGCTTTCATAAGAGGAGAGAAATTCTGATGTCTTTTGTAAAGCGATAATTGCTTCATCCTGAGGAAAAGGATGGAGTTGGGTGATTCTTTCTGCACTTTTTTCCGAAAATGCAAAAGGTGTAATTTCCGAAAGTAATTCTGGAAACTCGAGTTCGTTAAGGTCTTTTTGACTGATATTCACATTGCAAATATAAGTTAAAGTCGGAAAATTGAGATGCTCCGAACTGTGCTTAATGAATAAATACGGTGGGTTTTTATGAGAATTTTGTTCTTTTCGAAACGGTTTGTGATAATAATGAAAAAAATAAATGATTATCGGACTGAATAGGTAAAATGTTTTCACTTACCCGAATTATAAACAATGATATTCGTCATAAGTCTGTAGAAAGTGAGTTTAACATATTTTAAGAAAATAATCTTATTATGGATAAAAGTTCTTACTAAACTCTTGTTTAAATTACAAATACATTATTAAAAGAGTTCAATTATTATTAACATTATAATTCATTCGCTTTTATTGATATATATCAGATAATTTTACTGTCTAGTTTTTATGATTTTAGCATTGTTGTTTTTACCTTTGTAGGACAAATTAGAAATGATAAAAGATATTAAAATGAAAAAGTTTAAAACAATCCAGATTTTAGTAGTACTCGCGTTAATGATTTCAGGTTTTTTTTCCGCACAGACTATTAATGGGAAAACAGCAAAGATTGTTGTGGCAGGTACTTCTCCTATGCATGATTGGACGATGACTTCAACAGCCGCCACCTTTATTGGCACTGTGAGTGGAAATTCGATTTCTAATCTCAAATTCTCTATGCCTGCGAAAAATCTTAAAAGTACAAAAGGCAGTATGATGGATAATAAGGCTTACACCGCTTTGAAATCTGATAAAGCTCCTAATATTACTTTTTATGGGACATCAGTCAATATTGGTAAGTCTACAGTAAGTGGTAAGTTAACGATTGCTGGGGTAACTAAGACGGTTTCATTTCCAGTAACAGTAACCAAAACGGGAACTACTTACACGATTACTGCATCCGAATCAATGAAAATGTCGGATTTTGGAATGTCACGTCCTGGTTTTATGGGGGTAAAAACAGGTGATGAAATTACAGTTTCTATTACTTTGACCGCAAATTAAGAATAATAAATATTAAAATTTAAATAATGAAAACTTTAGTAATGAAAATTTCAGCTTTGGCTTTAATCCTAGTTGGAAGTATGGTAAGTGCACAAGAAGAGTCTACACCGTCAGTTAGATCATATCTTGCACCGGAAAAGTATCAAAGAAATATTTTTGAAGATCCCAAAACTGAACCTTTAGACTATTCTGGAGTTAAAGTTAGTATCGGTGGAGACTTCGCATTACAGTATCAAGCTCTTAATCATTGGACTGATGCAACTTTGGCAACAGGTGTTACCATGATGGATTTAGAGAATAATTTTAACCTTCCAACTGCTAATTTGGATATTAATGCATACTTAGCAAAAGGTGTTAAAATGCATTTAAGAACTTATCTTTCTGCTCGTCACCACAATGAGTCTTGGGTGAAAGGTGGATATATCCAAATTGACAATCTTGATTTTATCAAAGATGGTTTCGCATCAGATATCATGAAGTACGCAAGAGTAAAAGTGGGTATGGATGAAATCAATTACGGAGATAGCCACTTTAGAAGATCAGATAATGCTGAAGCGATTAATAATCCTTTCGTTGGTAACTTGATTATGGATAATTTCTCAACTGAAATGTTTGGTGAAGTTTACGGATTTTACAACGGATTTATTGGTATGGTTGGAGTTTCTAACGGGAAGTTGAATCAATCTGTAGTTAAAGGAGGTAATGATAACAAAGCTTCTATCTATGCGAAAGTTGGTTACGACAAACAAGTGAATGAAGATCTTAGAGTTAGATTGACAGGTTCATTCTACACTAATGGTGGTAGAAATACAGGTACTTATCTTTATGGAGCTGATAGAGCAGGTTCTCGCTATTATTATGTGATGTTAACTTCTGCTGATGCGACAGGTACCTCTAACTATGCAACAGGAAGATTTAATCCAGGATTTAGAAAAAATACAGCTTTCCAAATTAATCCTTTTGTAAAATATCAAGGATTAGAATTCTTCGGAACTTACGAGCATGTTTCTGGGTACAAATTAGTGAGTGGAAATTTGGCCGATACCAAAGGGAATTATAGTCAAATGGCAGCTGAACTATTGTATAGATTTGGTGGAAAAGAACAATTCTATGTAGGTGGAAGATATAACACTATTTCCGGTAAAGATAAGGGCGATGCAGATAATCGAAAAATTGATAGATATAATATCGCCGGAGGATGGTATATGACCAAAAATATTTTAGCAAAAATTGAATATGTCAACCAAAAATATGACGATAGTGCAGCATGGGGAACTACAAATCCGCTGTATGGAGGAAAGTTCAACGGTATTATGATGGAAGCAACCATAGGTTTCTAATTATCAATAATTTTTTCAGAGAGGGACCGTCAAAAAGTCCCTCTTCTTTTTTGTATGAGAACTTTATTTACTCTAATTGTAGGTCTAGCATTTCAGGTTTATGCTTTGGCACAGGAAAGTAGTATTGTAATTAATGGAAAGACCAATGTTAACTCTTTCAAATGTGTCAATACGGGATTTCAAAAAGCAGTCCATGTATATGAGTTTTCAGAAGGAAAATTGCCCAATATACAGATCGATATCAACAAATTCGACTGTAAGAATAAGATGATGACTTCTGATTTCAAAAAAACATTGCATTTCAAAGAATTTCCTACGATGAGTATCAGATTTTTAAAATTTAAGCGACGTTCTAATATGTCTTATCAGGCATTAGTAGAGGTCAAACTCATGAATAAGGTCAAGAAATATGAAATGGATTTTGTTGCTCAGGATTATTTTTTGGTAGCAAAAGATGAGGTCAAGTTCAGTGATTTTGGAATTCAGCCTCCAAAGAAGATGGGAGGTATGGTTGTTGTCCAAGATAATCTAGATCTTAATGTAAGCTTGAAATATAAATAAAACCGAAATCTTTTTCGGTTTTATTATTTTTGTACCCATTGTAATTTTTTAACTCAATAACTATGACTTGGACTGAAGTGCTTGCACCTATCAAAAATACGGATTATTTCACCAGTCTTTGGCAAAAAGTCAAATTAGAGTACGAAGCAAACTCTTGTTTCCCACCAAAGGATCAGATTTTCCGTGCGTTAGAATTAACTCCCTTTGAGGAAATTAAAGTCGTAATCATCGGTCAAGATCCATATCATAATGACTTTCAAGCAAATGGATTATGTTTTTCGGTTTCGGATAAAGCAAGCGCGCCTCCTTCTCTCAAGAATATATATAAGGAATTACAAGATGATTTAGGTATCATAAAATCAACCAACGAATTAGATAGCTGGGCTAGTCAAGGGGTTCTATTGCTTAATGCAACACTCACGGTTCGTGCTCATGAGCCTAATTCTCATAAAGACCTCGGTTGGGAAAAATTTACTGATTTTGTCATTAAAGAAGTCTCTGACAAGAAGGAAAATATGGTCTTTGTATTATGGGGAGCTTTTGCACAAAAAAAAGAGGAATATATTGATTCCTCTAAGCATTATATTATTAAGTCCGCGCATCCATCTCCTTTTTCAGTTTATCGGGGGTTTTATGGAAGTCGACCGTTTTCAAAAATTAATGAATTTCTTCGCCAAAAAAGCCTTTCGGAAATCGAATGGTAAATTTTACTTAATGTTCGTTGCATTTTGAGTTTCTACCACAATTTTGGTTATTTTCAAACCAATTTTGTATTGTCCAATGTTATGCTTAAATCCTTTTGAATCCGTTGGGTAGGGATCAACGCTTGTTAACTGGTAATAATATCCGTTGAAAGCAAAACTACTAACCATATCTTTTGAAGGATTGTTGACTGTTGACAAATCGACTCTCATTGGTCGGCTATAAGTTGACATTAGTTCTAGTTGAATTTTTGCGTTTCCTTCCCATACACAATTGGTGCCTTTAGGGCAACGGCTGTCTTCAATCGCTTTAATAAAAGTAACATTGGTTTCGAATTCTTTCAGGAATCGATTTTCACCTTCTTTGAAGACGTAGATTCCTTCCTTACTATTTTTGGTGTTGCTTTTGTTTTCCACTTTAGTGCTTTTTTGTTTTTTGCTTTTGTTTATAGAAGCTTTTTGCGCACTGCAATTGGATAAGGTCAAAAGAAAGAATCCGGTTATGATTAGTTTGTAAATCATTTTATTAAAAAGTAAAATAGTTAATACATACCACCAAAAACATTGCCAAACCCACCATCAGATTAAACCCTGTTCCTAATAGAAATCCTATAAACGCTCCTTTAGTTGAGTTCCATGCTTTTTGAGTGTTGTTTTTATCATGTAAAAGCTCTCCCACAAATACGCCCACAAACATTCCGATTAAGAACCCTAGAGGAATTGGGATGAAGATCATCCCCAGAATTGTCCCAATCACCGAACCTATACTTCCCCAGCGTGTTCCTCCATATTTTTGATTGGTTTTGGCTGGAATTACATAATTAAGTATCGCCGAAGCTATTGTCAATATTCCAAAAATCCAAATATAAGCGATATGCAGATCGTTGACCGTACCAAATTTGTACAATAACAGACCGCAGAAACTCAGTATTAGTCCAGGAAGAACGGGAAGAAACGTTCCTAGCATTCCGACAAAAAGTAAAATAAAACTTAGTAAAACTATTATTGTGTTATCCATAGACTTCAAAAATACAAAAAGTGGCTTTTGTAAGCCACTTTTAGAAATTAATTGATATGTTATAGTTATAGATTAAGAATTACGTATTCTAAGATAAGACCACTGTTTCCGATATTTCCAGTTGCGTGGTTGTGAAAAGTAGTGTAGTAGATATTTCCACTAGAAGTTGTAGAGTTACAAGCTCCCATCGTGTCGCCATGACCTTGATGCGCTGGCCAAGCGTTTTGATTAATACTGATGGTAATTGGATTGTTTCCTGATGGATTATGACAAATGGTGATGTGATTGTCATTAGATGAATTTCCAACTGGTACTGTTGGAGCGGTAGGACTACTGAAATTACCAGTCCTTATCATCAATGGTTCGTTGTTATGAGCAACTAATACCTCCCAAAAAGTACTATCAAAACTTACGATTTTTTCCCAACTTGCAAGGTCGTAATTGATATCCAATGTATTGAATCCTATTGCTCCAGCTAAACTGTTGTTTACCACATTGCAACCATTTAACATACCAGACGCTCCTGTTGTTTTCGCACAAAGGATATTGTCTGGGATGAAACCTCCTGGGGCAGAGCAAGTTGCTGAGTTGCTAGAAGCGTTTCCTCCAATTAAATAAGAAACATCCCAATCTGAAGCATAAAGACTACCTCCATTGGTAACAAATGTTGCAAGGTTGGTATCAATAAGGTTGCTGTCAGCAGGTGATATACCTCCATGTGAGCCGCAATTAAGAAAGATTATATCATAATGGGCAATGGTGTTCATGTTTTTCAAATCATTGTTGGTGATTTCAGTTGCAGTATAACCTAGGGAAGTGATAATGTCTTCGATTTCGTCGTAATCGCCACTTACATATGCGATATTTGCAACCTGATTAAGACGGCTTGAAGCAGCTGGGATTTCAGTATTGGTGTTTTTTTTGACTACTGCGTTAACCTCCGTTTGGAAGTTTTCACCATTTCCAGTTTGGATATGTACTGTTCTTGAACCAACTGGAGCTTCCAACACAAAGTCTCCTGATGATGAAGATGTGGTGTAATACATTTGGTTTTTCTCATCAAAAGTGAAAACCAATGCTCCGCCGATAGTTTTGGCTCCGTTTTTAGAATAAACTTTTCCAACGATTTTTCCTGTCGGACTAGTATTTTCTGATGGTAAAATTAATGAAGGGTCATCTTGGCTTCGATTACAGCTAACGATGAGCATAAAACCGAATAAAAGTAGTAAAAGTGTTTTTTTTTCATAGTATTACTTTGATGATTAATAAGTGAAATACGATGCAATAAATATATAAAAATTTACAATATATTCAATGTATTAAATGTTTT
>NZ_JBYVEB010000044.1:0-25216 GCF_058117085.1 Chryseobacterium sp. CG10_8
TTCAGTATTTCAGTGCTTTGATTTTATAGAAGCTTTATTGTACTGAAAGTAAATAAAAAAAAAGCATCTGAATATTCAGATGCTTTTTTTTATTAAAGGAAAATAGTCTACTTGACCATCATTTTGACAAGAGCATTACCTTTTTCCGCTCTTAGCTGAACGAGGTAAATTCCTGCTGCTAAACCATTGGTATCAATAGAGATTTCTCCATTATCATTTTTGATTTTTATTTGTCTCAAAGCTTTTCCAGAAAAATCATAAACAGTTAGTGTTCCGTTTTTTGCATTTTTGTAGATAAACTGAGCGTTTCCAGCGTTGACTGGATTTTCTTTTATTTCTAAACTTACCTCAGAAGCTTTAGTTGATACTTCATGAGTTCCTAAAAGACTTGCAGGTTGATTTCCATAAATTCTGAATTCACCTGGTTGTAAAGTAAGTGGTGAATTTACGTTGGTTACAGCAAGAGTTGTATTATCCATTAAATTAACCCAAGTTCCGGCGTACGGGAAAATAGGGTTAATGCTTTGAGAAGTTAATGTAAAGTTGGTTAAGATGACAACGTTTTTCAAAGTAGAAGCAGAAAGTGCATCATTCCAGATGTATGCTTTCGGCATGAGATCACCGGAAGAAACAGTAAATGTAGTTGTATCAAAGACTGGATTTGCTCTTTTTATACTAATCATTTTTGCCCAAGCATCTCTTACCGAAATCCTTTCGGCATTAGTGTCATAAGATAAACTAAAAGCTGATGGTTTCGGGTCTAGTTTACAATCTCCAACACCATCTGCATCTCCTTCGAAATTGTTTGTTCCATTGGTACATCTAAAGAGACTCAAATCAAATCCAAGTTCTGCAAATTCCCAAATCATTTTTGGTCCAGGAAGTGGCAAGAAGATCGCTCCATAAGCTTTTTGTCTTTGTAGTGCGGTGCTAAGGGTTCTTACATTATATGTGCCATTACTTGCTCCATAGGTCACGTTTTTGAACATGATTCTTTCCTCGTCATGACTTTCACCATAAGCCATGTTTCTTCTCTCTGTAAAACCATGGTTTTCAAAATCTACCTTATTAATATTACTATTGGTTGCATAACCCATAGTAGTTTCGTTATAAGGAGTAGTTAATTTATCCCAAGTCATCACACCTTTTCCTTCAGAAATTCGATAGTTAGCCCACTCTTGTTCTTCTGGATCACCTCCCAAATGCTCAAAAATCACATATGATGTCGGGTCAAGGCTCCACTGATAGTCCGCGTAATTTTTTAAGATTGCAACTCTATCCGCTTGAAATCCATCAGTACATGTGGTACCTGTACTAGTACATGCTTGAGTGAATCCTTTGGTAAGATCCCATCGGAAACCGTCAATTTTGTATTCTGAAATCCATTGTTCTAGTACTCTTTGAACATAATATTGTGTCGTCGCTAAGCTATGATTGAAGTCGTAAAATACACTATAAGAGTGCATCGCAGTTTGGTTGAAGTAAGGATTATTGGCGGCAACTTCACCGTATCCACCCGATGTTGAGGTGTTCCATAGTCTCTGAATTGGGCTTCTTCCAGTAGCGTGATTAAGAGCAACGTCTAAAATGATAGCGATTCCATTTTGGTGACACAAATCAATAAATTCTTTGAATTTATTTTTAGTTCCATAGGCTTTATCAAGAGCCATATGGAAACTGGTGTTGTAACCCCACGAACTATTACCATCGAATTCCATTACTGGCATTAATTCGATAGCGTTGATTTTTAGGCTTTTAAAGTAATCGATTTTGTCAATTAAAGACTGCCAATTTTGTTCTGATGTGAATTCTCTCACAAGAAGTTCGTAAACAAACAGATTTTGCTTTGCTGGTTTTGTGAAATTGGTCACTGTCCAGTTATAAGCAGGCATTCCGGTTTGGATTACAGATACGTCATACTGTTGTCCTGTTGGGTAAGTCGGAAGGTTTGGATAATCAGCGGAGCTAATCCATGGATCATCATCTGGGGATAAAACCATTGTAGAATAAGGGTCTGCTACCTTGATGCCATCACTTGTTCTATATTGGAAAGTGTATATCTGTTGTGGAGTAAGACCCGTAATTTCGATCCAATACAAATCCGGGTTGGTAGTATCCTTGTACATTAAGTAAGCAGAGTTGATCGTCCAATTATTAAAACTACCTAAAACATGAACATAGCTTTTGTTAGGAGCATATAGCGCTAATCCAACTTTAGTTGGGTCTGTTGGGGAGTAAGTAATCCCTTGTCTCATATATGCAGGGATTGCAGCAGAAGTAACATTAACTGCTGGTTGTAACTCAAAAGTTGACGAAGCAATGGTTCCGTCAGCAGGATTGGTTGCTGTAAGCACCATAGTAGAACCTGCGGTAACGGTATAGGCGTAATTAAAACTTGCTGAATTACTGACAGTATTAACGGTTGTACCATTTGCAGTAAGAGTCCAATTAGCTGTTCTACAAGCGGTATAACTGATATTATATGAGGATCCTGCATTGACGAAAGTTGTAGAATTACTGTTCGGTGCCGTCGAAGTAAATTTCAGTGTTTTAATATCGACGTAGATGTCTTGAGACTTTTTGTCCCCGGCTCCATTAAGTGCTTTAATAAGAAATCCAAACCTCCCTAGTCCCGTCCTATTAAAAAAAGTTGAGGGAGTGATCGTCATTGTGTAAGTATCACTTCCTGCATTATAAGTGAACTTGTTTACATTGTTGGAAGCTGACCACGTTCCGTTTGTTGGACAATCTGCGCTTGTATTAGTAGCAGAGTCGTAACTCCAAGCCCACATATAAAGCGCATTATTGGTTACACCCCAAGTTGACTCGTTTATACTACTGCCATTAACAGTTATTGTTATTGCGGTGGATTCGTTGAAACAGAAAGGTGAAAATGATGACGTAACCGTCTGTTGTTGTCCAAAAAATAAATTAAAGACAACAATCGCAAATGCTAGAAAAATTTTTCTTTTCATTTATGAAATATATTTTTTTGTTATTAAAAATAAAACGGGTTTAAAGTTACATATTATTTATATGGTATAATTGAGATATTACATGATATTTAAAATCTTATACGTTTTATTTTTTTTGTATATTTTTTTTAACTCAAAATGTGGTATTTTACTTTAATATTTTAACTATTCAATAAAATATTTGTAAAATATACATGAATATCTTTGATTTCGTAAAAAAAATTAAAAAAAAATTAGGGATATTAAAATTATTTAATAAATTTACACACAAGGGAAATAATGTAGTTTTATGATATTGTCTGATGTCAGTGAGGTTTTAATGTTTTACAACACGGAGAATTTTTTCAGTGATGATTACCGAAGTTTTTCTCCGAAGTTTGGTCTGAAAAATTGGAGCCCCAAAAGATATCAAGTCAAGCTTCAAAAGATTGCTCATGTTTTCGAACTCGTGAAGAAGGATTTTGGGAAATTACCTTTACTTATTGGTCTGGCTGAGATTCAAAATGAAAAGGTACTTCAAGATCTTGTTGAGTTGCCTCCGTTTGATTCGGAGTACGGCATTGTTCATTTTGACTCTTTAGATGAGAGGGGAGTCGATGTGGCGCTGCTGTATGATAAGAATAAAATTGAGATTCTTCACGCAGAGCCGATCAGCTTTTTGTTCGAGATTGAGAATGAAGATTCGGACCGCTATGATACTACCCGAGACGTGTTAAAGTGTAAAATAAAATATAAAAATGCCATTTTTTATTTTTTTGTTATACATTTGCCGTCAAAAAGAGAAAGAGATATTAACAAGCCTAAGCGAGATTATATTCTTAATCAAGTGAAGGAGCGCGTTATTTATTCTTTACAAGAAGAAAAGCTTCCTGTGATTATCTGTGGTGATTTTAATGAGAATCCCAATGAAGATAATCTTCTCGAATTAACACATGATGAAAAATTTGGTAGAACATTAGTCAACCCCTTTCTTGAATTGTATCAAGCTGGGAGGTTTTCGACTTATTACCGAAATCAAGGTCTACTATTTGACCAATTTTTGCTGACTGAGAATTTTTTCGACGATTTTTTTTCAATGTCTCTGGAAGATGCTGGTGTATTTGATGTGCCTCAAATTTCAGAATGGGACAAGAGAAACAGAGGGAGACCTTTCCGTACTTATGCGGGAAGTAGGTACTTGGGAGGATATAGCGACCATTATCCCGTTTTCTTGATCCTAAAAACATAATGATAATTTAAAAACCTAGAAAAATAAAATGAAGAATTTAAAGCAAAAAGATTATTACTTAGACCCTATTGATAAAAGTATTATTTATATGCTCATTGATAACGCAAAGACATCTCTGGCGTTAATTTCAAAAAGTGTCGGTATATCTACAACAGCAGTCCATCAAAGGATTAAGAAAATGGAAGGAGCAGGTGTTATCGAGAATTCGGTGTCACAGCTTAATCCAAGAAAAATTGGTTACAAAGTTGTTTCCTACATAGGCGTTTTCCTTGATCAGCCCTCTCATTATCAAAATGCAATCAAGGAGCTTAAGAATATTAATGAAGTTATTGAAGCGCACTATACAACAGGAAACTACACTGTTTTTTTAAAGGTGCTTTGTAAGGATAATGATCATCTTATGGAGATTTTGAGTAAAATTCAAAAGTTAAAAGGTGTCACAAGAACGGAAACTTTCATATCTTTGGAACAAAGTATCAATAGACAATTGAAAGTGTAAATCAATGGAAATCAATCAGTATCTCGACTCTACTTATCTTAAAACGCCTGCGCAATCAGGCCTTTCCGAAGAAGAAACTCAAAAAATAGTAATCGATTTAGCTAAAGAAGCTATTGATAACGGCATTTTTGCGGTGATGATTCGCCCTGACTATGTTAAAATGGTTCGTGAGTTTTTGAACAGGAATGATTCGGATGTTGTAGTAGGTACGGTGATTGGTTTTCACGAAGGAACATATAGTGTAGAAGATAAACTAAATGAAGCTCAGAAGGCTATTGAAGATGGCGCAGATGAGTTAGATTTTGTTATCAACTACGAAGCTTATAAAGCTGGAAATCTAGATTTGGTGAAAGATGAGTTTCTAAGATGCACTCAGTTATGCATCGATCATGGGAAAGTAGCCAAATGGATAATTGAAATTGCTGCTTTGACAGATGAGCAGATTATCGATATTACCTCTAAGATTAGATTGTGGTCTGAAGAGAATTTTGATAAAGATCAGTTGTCAAATATTTTTGTAAAATCATCAACTGGTTTTTACAAAACAGAAAACGGAAAACCCAACGGGGCGACATTTGAAGCAATTCAGTTGATGTTAGATCATGCTGGAGAGTTGCCGGTGAAGGCTGCTGGTGGAGTCCGTACAAAGGAGGATGCGGAGAGGATGATAGCGTTAGGTGTTAAAAGAATTGGAACTTCCTCTGCTTTAAGCTTGATAGAAAACGAAGCTTCATCCGAAATGTATTAAATAGATTATGCATAAAAAGACACAAGACCGCAATTGCGGTCTTTTTTTATTGTTTGAAGTTTAGTGAAAGTTTAAATAATTCAACAAATACAAAATACTATTTATGAGTATTGATTAATATTAAATTATTTTTATAAATTTGTCTAACACAAAGTTCATATATATAAAAAAAGCACAATTCTTTTTTAAAAAATTTTATAGATATGAAACTTAGAAACATTTTTTTAACAATGTCTGTCGTTGTATCTATTGCATGCCAGACAGACACGCTGGACAATCAGGAAGTAGACTCTTCCAGCTTTCAAACTGAGAACAGGCTTCCGATGCCTGCGTATCAACCAATCACTGGTCGATACATTGTGACCCTAAAGGAGGGAACCTTCTATTCCCCGATTGATATCCTAGCTAATTCTAAGTCGGTTGCGGTTCAAAAAGAGCTGTATCAGCAGCAGATTAATACTTTGAAAAGTTCTTTAGCTAATCCTACAGCCAAGATTGCGGGGAGTAATATATCCTTTGGATTTGATGGAAATAAGATTATTACTGTTTTCCAGTATGGTTTAGAGGGATTTGTTGCTAATCTGTCCGAAGAGGAAGTCAAAAATCTCAGAAGGCATCCTCAGGTTTTAGATGTAGCCAATGACTACCTTATTACATTGGCAAAACCTACAGGATCTGGTTCCGGTGGAACTTCTGGTCAAGTTGTTCCTTGGGGAATTACAAGGGTTGGTGGATCTGGTAATGGAACCGGAAAAACTGCTTGGGTAGTTGACTCGGGTATTGACCTAGATCATCCGGACCTTAATGTGGATGTTGCTAGAAGTTTGTCTTTTGCAGGTGATAATAATCCTGATGATGGTAATGGTCATGGAACTCATGTTGCTGGAATCATTGGCGCTATCAATAACAATATTGGTGTAGTTGGTGTGGCGGCAGGAGCTAGTGTTGTGGCTTGTAAAGTTCTTTCGAGTTCTGGAACGGGCGATTTTTCTTGGACGGTTCAAGCTCTAGATTATATTGCGGCGGTTGGACTACCAGGAGATGTGGTGAATATGAGTCTTGGGCCAAGCGCTCCTTATATTCATGCAGCGACGGATACAGCGACAATGAATGTAGCTTCAAGAGGGATTAAAATTGCGATTGCGGCGGGGAACAATTATGATAATGCTAATTTGTACACTCCAGCTCACAATAACCATGTAAATATTTACACCATTTCCGCTTGTAACTCGGGTGATTTTTTTGCATATTTTTCCAATTTTGGAACTTGTGTAGATTATGCTGCGCCAGGATATGATATCAGGTCTACAATCCCAGGCGGATATGGATTGATGTCAGGTACATCAATGGCTTCTCCACATGCAGCTGGGGTTCTCTTATTAGGAAATCCAACAACTGATGGTTACGTCAAAAACGGTTATTGGGAAGTTAGGGCAGGCGGAATTACGGGTAAAGTTTCTCTCAATAATTCTTATAGAACAGCAATTTATCGCAACGATCAGGATGGAATCCAAGATCCTATCATTCATAGGTAGAAACACATTATGTCTCTATATATCGAAGCTACCCATTTGGGTGGCTTTATTCTTATAGTTGAAATAAATATGTTTTCGTTGTTTATTGCTGGCTAAGTATGGGGTTTTCCATGTAAAATTGTTCTGCTTCCTCAATCAATTTTTCCATTTCATCTAAAGATAAGACCTCCAAAAATTTCTTTCTCCATTCCCTAAAGTGAGGGATTCCTCTAAAGTAGTTGCTGTAATGTTGTCTCATTTCAACCAAGCCTGCTCTTTCGCCTTTCCATTCGACGCTCCATTCTGCATGTTGTTTTACTGCAAGGAGTCGGTCTGAGATGGTGGGTTCAGGAAGAATTTCGCCAGTTTCGAAGTAATGTTTGATTTCATTGAAAATCCAAGGGTATCCAATCGCTCCACGCCCAATCATAATTCCGTCGCAAGCGTATTTGTTTTTATATTCTTCCGCTTTTTGAGGACTGTCGATATCACCATTCCCAAAAATAGGAATTTCGATGTTTGGATTTTGTTTGATTCTTGATATATATTCCCAATCCGCTTCGCCTTTGTACATTTGGGAACGCGTTCTTGCATGGATAGTCAGAGCTTTGATTCCTGCATCTTGCAATTTTTCGGCAACTTCGTCAATATTGATATTCTGTGTATCCCAACCCAAACGAGTTTTAACGGTCACTGGAAGATGAGTCGAATTAACAACAGCTTTTGTCAACCTTACCATTAAGTCGATATCTTTGAGAACGCCAGCTCCAGCTCCCTTGGCTACGACTTTTTTAACTGGACAACCAAAATTAATGTCCACCAAATCGGGCTCTACTGTTTCAACAATTCTTGCGGACATCGCCATTGCTTCTTCGTCTCCACCAAAAATTTGGATACCGACTGGTCTTTCGTAATCAAAAATGTCCAATTTTTTTCTGGATTTCATGGCATCACGAATCAATCCTTCCGAAGAAATAAATTCCGAATACATCAAATCCGCACCATGCATTTTGCACAATCTTCTAAATGGTGGGTCGCTTACATCTTCCATCGGTGCTAATAAAAGCGGGAATTCTGGAAGCTCTATGTTTCCTATTTTTGGCATGGCGCAAAGATAAGGAATTGTGTTTAACCGTTTTTGCGCCTTTAATTCTTTTTTTTCTGTTGAATAATATGAGCATTTTTAGAGTTTTTTCCACTGAAAATATGCCGAGGTGAGAAGCAGGAACCCTTTTAAAGCTTCAATTTCTAAAAGAAAAAAATATTTAATTATAGATTCACCTCAAAATTATGCCTGTTTGCCTCAAATTTTTCGAAGCATAGAATGTTTTTTGGCACTTTTACGTTAGAAAATTAATCGAGTATTAACCATCTAATTTTTGAGCTATGAAAAAGATATTTGTTTTAATGGTTGCGATATTAAGTGTTAAAGTTAATGCGATTGCTAATGTTGTTATCTATTACGAGTTGAGTGATACCAGAGATACCGTGACGTATTTTTTGGATAATCGAGAGATTTTTCCAGTTTCTATTTCCTTTTCGGGTCAACCAGTTGTTGAGAACATGAAGGTTGATGGATTGAAGCAGGCCTATGTATTGCCTCCAGGGACAACTAAAAATAGAGTGATTTCTTTTTCTGCTGTTGATAAGACGAAAAATTGGGCGATATTAAAAATGCCTGCATTCAAAACTTTTGTTGGAGACGCGACAATATCTACCTATGATACTAATTATGTTTATGATTTGCCTTATAGAAGCGGAAAAACGTTTCAAGTTTCTCAAGGTTATGACGGAAGTTTTTCTCATCAAGGTGAAAATGCAATTGACTTTACTTTGCCTGAAGGTACCGCTATTCTCGCGGCAAGGGGAGGGAAGGTAATTGAGGTGGTACATGAGCATAAAGGAGGTTGTGCCACTCAAGATTGTGCGAAAGATGGAAATTATATCACAGTTTTGCACGATGACGGAACTCTGGCCGAATATTATCATCTTGAACAATATGGAGCAAGAGTGAAGGTCGGTCAAAAGGTAGAAAAAGGAGATGTTCTTGCATTGAGTGGTAATACAGGTTTTAGTAGAGGAGCACACTTACATTTTGTGGTGTACATTCCGTCTCCGACTGAGAAAAATTGGAGAACAACTTTGCCAACCAAATTCAAGACGACCAATAATTCGGAAGGTGAAATCTTGATTGCTAAAAATAGTTATACCAAACCTTAAGAATTCATATAGTTATTTTATTCATCGGATGAGACTCGTAAGGGTCTCATTCTTTTCTAAAAACTCGCCTTAATTTGCATGCTTCCAATATGGATGGTTCGGTCATCGGAGTTACGCCCTTCGTAATTGATGTTGAGCGAGATAAAGGAATTAACGGCTTGCTGTAAAAGGATACTCCAAACTTGATTTTTTCCTGGTTTCAGACCATCTAACATTTGGTTTCCAACAATAGAAAAACTTTGTCCTGTGAAGTTATTATTGATGAAAGAGAAATTTCCTCTAATAGTTGTTTTTTTGCGCTCCCATTGCAGACTACCGGTCAAATCAAAGGTTTTCAAAAACTCTTCTCCGTCAACTCTTCTTTTTTGTCTCAAAGCTGAAGAAAGTTCGGCTTGTATCGCTTCGGTGAATTTGTAAGTAGCTTTTGGTCGGGTTTCCCAATTGTTAAGACTGTAGTCACGACTGTCAAAGAGTTCTGATGCATTTTTGATATGGAAAAGTGAGTTTTCCCAATCGATTCGAAATTCCTTGTTGAACCAATATCCGAAATTCAGGTGATGCGAATTTTGACTTCTTTCTTCTTTGCTGAAATTGGCATTGATGATATTATTATTGGAAATAAAGCGATAATTACCGTTCCAGCCTGATTTTTCGGTTGGACTAAACTGCGCCGAAGCCAAAAAGTTTTGGTTTTTTAAAATCTGATTTTCATTTTTTTCAAACGGATTGAGTACCAAAACTTTGTCTTGCTTGTAATAAGAGTTTTGAGAATTGAGTGAAATATTAAAATTCCATCTTTTGAGAAAAGCATTTTCCGAACCGAAAACAATCGAAGGGTTTACAAAAAGAGCCAAAGTCAATTTGTTTTTATTACTCGGAATATAACGTATAGAATTGGTGTAAACTCTAATATATTGCGATAAATCCACATATTCCGCCACTTCGAATTCATCAATCTGCTGAACACCGTCGCCATTATAATCTGTCCATTTGTAAATTCCCTGTCCATCGGTTACTTTCAGATATTGAAACTCACGTTGCGCTTCCTGGCCATTTCCCAGTTCATAAAAGGCTTGAAGTCGCATTCCGTTCTTGAAAAGTTGTTGATTATAAAGAATATTTCCAACTACAAAATCTTGGTTGTAATCATTAGGAACATCCGTTTGATATTTGAATTTTCGATAATGAATTAACGCATTCAAAGTTGTCTTTTCGGTTTTAATTAACTGGCTTTCTGCCATTATTCCGAGAATGTGATTGACGTCTACCAGCTGATTATTTCGCACAGAGTCATTGTCACGGAAGTAGACTTTTGCAAGTAATCGAGTTCTTACAGAATCACCAATTCTCTTTTGTAAGAACACCTCCTTCCAACGGAAGCTCGTTACATCGTAATCTTGTGTCGCGTTATATTTTTTGATGTTATTTTCCATTCCAATTCCTGTGCTCCAACTGCCTTTCTTACCCTTGTATTCGGTACTTATTCCGCCTCGGGTGAAATTGGTATTTTGAAGTTCGGCTTTGGTGTCCAAATAAGAAATCTGCGCTTTGGAATAGAATTTTCTTTTTTTCCAGAAGGCATCTAAGTCATTTTTGAGACCCTGATAAGTGGCTTGTTCATTGAGAAAATTAACTCGATAATTAAGGAAAGAAGTATTTTTCCAATTATTATTAAAGGTAAAAATCAACCGATTCTGGTTTCTGTTATTGAATTCTTGTTGCAAGTTGAAGTCTCGTGCAAATTCTACATCATTAATTCTGTCTAAAATATGAAACTGCGAAGAAATATGCTGAACTTCAAACGAGGGAGTCCCTTTCCAGTTATTTTTAGTAAAGGTTTTGTTTCCATAGATTCTTGCAGCAATACCAGAATTTTCTTTGGAGTCTTTGGAGGAGAAGAGGTTGATATCGTAATTACTGTAAGAAAAGTCGGTTCCGATTTTACCGTCATTTAATAAATATTCTGCATTGTAGGAGAATACTTGCGATTGTTGAGGAGAAGGTAGTTTTCTCACCGCTTTGTAATCACCAAGTCCGTCTCCAACATATTCGAAAACACGTCCATTGTTAGTGGTCTGTTTCAGGGTGTAATCTCCCAATCCGCTTCCAAAATAAGTGAACGAAACTTGATACAAAACGGCAGTTTCATCGGTAGAAAATTGATAATAGCCTCCTATTCCGGATGGAATCAATTCATACAGAATTTTGTTGACATCGTATTCTGTTTGTACACCGGATGGCGCATACATAAGTTCGGGATTGTTTCCTGCATTGGCGAGGATGAGTTTGTCTTCGTCACTTAAATTTAAAGCCAAAGGCGAATTCTTATTGTCATTTTCCAAAAACCAATTAATGCCTGTTCTGAAACGTTCTCTTTGATGCTGAACTCCTCCAGTCACAAGATAACGGGAGTAATTTCTGTTGGTATAGTTATAGGAAACGGTGATAAAATTCTGTTGAAAAATAGGTCGAAAACTCGTGAAAGTTAATTCTCCAGTGTTGTAATTGATAACGTAATCTTGATTTTCACCGCGTTTCATGAGGATTCCATCAATAAAGACTTGTTCCGAACCTGAAATAATGGTAATAAATTGTTCTCCATTTTTTCCTGTCAATCGATAAGGACCTTGATTGCCTTCAACTCCCTGAAATCGAATTCGGTGAAATTCACTTCGTGCAACACCAGCAGCAATATCTATAAAGGTTTTGTTTTCTTTTCCCAATTGCGTCTGAAATTGCAATCCCATGCTTCGTCTCTGATATCTTCCGAAATAAGTCTTTTCATCGATTAGATCAAGATGACCGGCTCTAAGAATCGACTTGTCTTTGATGTTAAGTTGCATATAGATACGGTCAAATTCTTCCAAAGTTTGGGTGTATCCATCAGCTTGAATTGGTAAGTTATGGTCAGAAATACTTGCCAATATGCTAACATCATCGGATAATTTTCCTGTAATCTGCAAGTCCATCGCACTTTGAACGCTTTGTCCTTGATTGTTACCAAATGTCACCCCTCGAATAATCGAACCTTTGGAATTGAGGTCGCCCAAAAAACGTTGTTTATTGTTTTTGAGTAATATCGCTTCATCATAGATAATTCTGTTCTGTTTTTTGACAAAATCCATCGTGTCTTTGAGGAAAACATCATGCTCTATCTTTCGTGCAATCAGACTGTCTTTGCTGATAGAATCATTGGGAATGTTGGGGTTTTTCCATGTGAAAATCTGCGCGTTAAATAAATTTAGCACAACAAAAAAGGAGATGGAAAAAAGTAACTTTCTCTGCAAATGATGATGAATAAACCGGTGTAAAAGTAACGAAAATAAAAGTTGCAAATTGTGAGACAATGTTAATAAATAATTAATCCAATTGAAAAAGTAAGTGGCTTATAATTTGTAACTTTGTCACAATTAACTATCAAATTTTTTAAAATATATATTATGAAAAAAATCTTTACAATTTTGGGAGTTGCAATTATTGGTTTTAGTAGCGCTCAGGTAACCTTACCTTATAATGAGGCATTTACTTATACCGATGGAAATCTTTTAGGACAAGGAGGTTGGGCATATCTTGGTGCCGCTTCTACTGACGAAATTCAAGTTGCTTCTAATGCTATTACTTTTGATGGAGGTGGCAGTGATTTGCAACAAACTATAACTACAGTAAATTCCGGTACAATTTATTATGGTTTGGACATAAGCGTTACTTCAAATACTCTTCAAACCGATGCTAATGGTGGTTACTTAGCTGGACTTGTTCAAACAACAAATACTTATGGAGGAACTCTTTGGACTAAAAGAGTGACAGCCACCACATATAAATTAGGAATTGAAGTTAGAAGTTCCACTGGTACGGCAACAACATGGACTACTGATGACTTTAACGTGAATCAGGTTTATAATGTCTATGTTAGTTATACTTTCAATACCAGTACCACTGCGGACGATGTTGTAAATTTATATGTGGGAGGTAATTTGGTTGCGACGGATTCTAACACAGGAACCGACTTGACTCAAGCGGTGAGTTTCTTTTTAAGACAGGATAGCGCAACTGAGACTCCGTTTGTTAATATAGATAATTTAGTTATAACAACAACAAGACCTTCTACCCTTGCAGTTTCTGAACTAGCAAACATCAACACTAACTTTGTAAAGAACACTTTTGCAACTGACGAGGTTAAATTTGGTGCGAAGGCGGATGTTAAAGTATATAACTTAAATGGTCAGGTTGTAAAATCAGCTGCTGTTTCTGAAAACAATAGCTTGAATGTTTCTGATCTTAATCCAGGAATGTATATCATTACTGGAACAGTTGATGGACAATCTGTTTCTCAAAAAATATTGAAGAAATAATTCTTTCTCAATGATAAATATAAAGCCACTCACATGAGTGGCTTTTTTGATTGGGTTACCTTTATAAATGATATCACAAAAGCTTTCTGAGTATTTCGGTCAGGATTTTGTGAGATAAATTATAGAAATTATTGCTTATAAATATTGCTTAAAACGGAGGTCTTTTTGAGAGAAATTTTATGTTTTTTTAAGAAGCAATTTCAAAAATGATAATGTGAACATCCCTAAATATAGTCAAATCTATTTAAAGTGTCATGCTGACGAAGGAAGCATCTATATAGATTCTTCGACTCCACTTCAGAACTTCGTTCGCAGACTTTCAGTCTGTGCTCAGAATGACAAACAAATATATCATGACAAATTATTAAGATTTAACTATATCCGTCCGTTTCTGGAAAAGTAATTAAGAACAAATTACTTCTCACAGTTTTTTAACCCTCAACTCGAAACTCATAACAAAAACCTTAATACCAACCTCTTCTTACAGTATTAACCAATGCATTAAGATTGAGAACTAAAGTAAATCGGATTCTTTTAGCATAATCATTGAGAGAAGGTTCAAAGCCTAAGGTAGAATAGACCGGGAGATAAATTTCCAAAAAGTCAGGAATAATTCTCACTTTCACTCCAAAGTCCCAAATAAATTCTGAACCTGCACCTTTGTTTTTGTACATTCCTGCATCAGCATAGATATTGAACATTTTCCAAACATGAGAATCCACATTAAGTGAGGTAATCCACTGATTGGCGGTGTCTGGAAAAAACGTTTTGAAACCTCCATCGGCTAATAAAAATTGCTGAGACAACACTCCCGAAGTCGCACTTTGCCCAAGAAGTCCGTAAGAGAAAGAGTAATTAGAAATCCTTGAAATTCCATAATCAAAGAAATCATTACGTGTCTTATTACTCAAAAAATAACCCGCAAAAAGACGGAAACTTATTTTTTTATTTTTAGCAAACTCATAGCGGTAATAGGCTTCAGCGGAGATCTTCTGAAAGTCTTCCATCAACTGAAAGTTGGTTCCAATATACTTTTCGTGAATCAGGCGGTTGTCTGAGTAAGCATAATTGACGTTCCAAAGATTGTAAAGGTCATATTCATTCGCTAGAATAGCAGCTGCATTGAGTTCTTTTTGGTAATGGTTATACGAAAATCCTAGACTTCTTTTGATGTCACTTCTTGGATTTTTAGTAAAACTAAAATTGGCAAATGCTGTATATTTCTGATAGGGCAAGTCATAATCGTAATGAAAATAAGAGCCAGAGATGCCAATATTCAAACTTCTAAAGAAACTTTCTGGGGGCATAAAACTGTATGAAACTGACCCCGAACCTGTTATTTTTCCAGCATTAGTGCTGTAATAAGGCGTTACCGAATATTCAAAATTACGATTGAGAAGTGATTTGTTACTGAAATTAATACCTGCTAAAATTCCATCATAAGCATTGAAACTCAATTTGGGATTAAGATAGATTTCGCTGTACTCAGGATTAGGAACATCTTTGATGATTTTGAATTTCAGTTTTTTGGTGTTCGCAAACAATCCTTTGGTATATAGATAATTATCTCGATAAGAAGTTTCAGGAAAGGAGTAGCCATCATTAATAAGGATTTTGTCCACTTCATCATTTGGGATGGTGTAATAGTTACTTCCTGTTTTATTTTCGGTGTCAAACCAATAACTTTCTTGTCGGTTATCTTTGGTCAATGTTTCCAGTTTGAAGGGGATTTTTTCTGACGTATTTTTCTGAACTTTAACCAACAATTGATTATTCTCTTTTTTGAATTTCTGAACTTTGAAATTCACCCGATGTTTTTTGTCAATCAGTTGGTCAAGAAATTCGGCAGAGTCAGAAGCTTCCCCAAGTTTTTCTAAGAAGTTTTGTCCTTCAACTTGTTTTCCTTGATTTTGATCGAAATATGAAATAAGAAAATGATTAAAATTGTTATCTCCCATTTTATCGGCAATGTATTTGAAGATAGAACCCGTTTCAAAATCACTAATTGCCATCTGATTGAAGTTGCTCAAATCCTGATAGTTTTCGTCGATTTTCTGATCGAGGTTTTGCGTCTGGACGTATTGGTAAGCTAGTCCATAACGGTCGGTTAGATTGAGTTTGGAAGCATTGAAGATTTTCAAAACTTTCATGCCCATTACTTTTGCTTCAGGAAGTTCCCCCAAAAGCTTTTCGTCCTTATAAAAGGTTTTAAGATAATCGTATTCGAGGTAGGATTTTAGACCATTTTTGAGCCAATGATCTTCTTTTTTGTTGGTAACAATACACTCGTCCAAAACCTTCTTTGATATGATACTAAGGTAATCCATATCTATATTTTGTGAAGGAGAGAACATTGGAAGGTCAAATTTCCAAAATTTAATATTGTCATTTCCGAAGAAGTCTTCTTTCTTTCTAAACTTTTCCGAGATAAAGATTTTTTCCGGCAATAGTCCAGTTCTATCTTTGATAAATTTCAAATGCAATGGAACATAGAACTCCATAAAAAGAAGGTCGTTTTGACTCAACGGATATCCAAAGTCAACTATGACTTTTTTGCCTTCCACATAAGTGGTTATCCCTGTCAGTTGTTGAGATGAAATAACAAATTCGGGGTCACCAAAAAGTGTTCCCTCAAAATAATTCATGTGCGTTTCGGGCAAGTTGCTTTTGGCAATATCATTGACTGGAACATCCCAAATGACCTTCCAAAAAGTTCCGAAATTTTGGGTCTGTTCGATATCCAAATAGTGCCTTTTTTCCGATGTTTCTTTTTCGAAACTGTCAGGAACCAGAAAGAAATATTTAATCGAGGCTTTGCTTCCCGCTGTTCCATAGCCCGTGAATTGGTCCAAAGGAAGTAATAATTCGTACTTAAGATTAATGACCGTGGATTCGCCGGGAAGTAGAGGTTTGGACAACGCAATATCAATGTTCTCGTTGTTGAGGTCATCTGCTCTTTTTGTGGAGGATTGCTCAATTTTATATTCTAGAAAGTTGAGGTTTCCTAATTCGGTTTTTTTTGCAAAATGAAGTTCTCGCTTTCTATCTTCGAGTTTTCTTTCGGAAAGGGGAGTTCCTTCACTTTTGTAAGCAGCAATCCAGTTGAGTAACCTAATCTTAGAGACGGGTTCGTTCATAGGATTATGCCATATAATTTCCTGTTGTACTGAGAGCGTTCTGCGGTTGGGAGAAAGCTTGGCTTGTATGTAGATGGAATCCCTTTGTGCATTGGCAAACACAAAAGCAAATACAAAAAATATGGCGAGTCTTATTTTCAAAAATTGAGTATAAAGGAGTCAAATTTAAAGTTTTCGATTTAAAACGAGAAGATTTTGTTGAAAATTATGAAGCAAAGGAAGAAATACTTCTTTTTTACTTTTTTTTAATCTATTAGTTTTCTCTTTTTTAAAAGTACTATTGAAGCAAAAGCATTAAAAAACTCGATGCTATTGCTCTTTAATAAACAGATAGACACCGAGTTGTATTGTCAATGAGGTTTGTAATTGATTTTATTTCTGACCAAGACTTTCCGTATAGGCTTCCCAACCAGAAATTTTATAGTGAAGAGCCGCTTTTTCGACATCATCCGCTTTATAGATTCCTCTTCCCACAATCATAAAGTCGGTATGGAGATTTTTGAAAACCAAATCTGGAGTACTGTATTGTTGCCCTTTTCCATCGCCCGAATCTTCCATGCTTACACCTGGAGTGAAGAGTAATAGATCGTCAGAAATCATCTTTTGGGAAACCCCACCAATAACATTGGGATGCTGTAATGCAATTTTTTGAGCTTCTTCAAAATACTCAGAAGTGGTCAAAGTTCCTTTGGAACTCATGCTTAAGATAGCAATTACGCCAGAGTTTCTGAAGAAATCCAAAGACTGATAACCTCCAATTACGTGAGAAGTGATTAAGTCTGCCCAAGTTGAAATTTTGTAAACTCCGTAGGAGTACTGAAGTTCTTGTGTGCTTCCAATATCCCCGAATTTTCGGTCTTCCATAAGAAGAAAATTGTATTCTGATGCAATTTCCTTGAGAGGTTTGATGGTTTTTTCGTATTCGAAATCGTTAATTGCGTCAATATGAGTTTTCAGCGCTACAATGTGAGGCCCAGCTTTCTTGGCAAAATCTAATAATTCCTGAGTGGTAATCACGTCGGCGGAAGCAATGAGATTCGATTTCTTTTCTAAAGCTATCTCAATCAGTTTTTTAGCCGCAGGATGGTCGATTTGTTCTAGTTTTTGCTCGTAAGTGAGTCTAGTTTTGTCTTCAAACTTCACTACATTTCCAGCCAAAAAATCCTGAATTCTTTCGATTTCATCCTCAGAGAGTTTGTTTTCTTCTTTCAAGATATCACATATTTCAGAAATCGTGAACAAAGTATGAACTCGATAACCTTTCTCTTCGAGTAATTCTTTACCACCTTGTTGACGGTCAAGCACCACTACAATATCTGAAACGCTGATTCTTTCATTTTCGATTTCAGGAATGGTTTCTAATAGAGATTTCCCGGAGGTTATAACATCTTCTACCAAAAGACAGTTCTGTCCTTTCTGAAAAATACCTTCAATCAGTTTTTTGGTTCCATATTGTTTAGCTTCTTTTCTTTTGATGATAAGGGGAATATAACTTTCCAAACTCATTGCAGTTGCCATTGGAAGCGCAGCGTAAGGAACCCCACAGATAACGTCAAAATTATCCAAAGGCAGCATCTCCAAAAGATAATTGGCAAGATGTTTTAGGATTTTAGGGTCCGAAGCCAATGGTCTAAGGTCTACATAAAAAGGGCTCTCGATTCCACTTTTTAAGGTAAATCTCCCAAATTTGATGATGCCTAATTGGTAGCATTCTAAGAAAAAGTCGCGCTTGCTTTCCATACTGATTTAGATTTTTACAAAGGTAGTTATTATAGGTTTGTTTTGGAAGTTTCGGCTTGGTTAATTTTTTTGAAGTTGGTGCAATATTAACTAATTTGATTACTGGAAATCGAAGCTGAACATACTTTGCTGAAGTCCAATAAAAAAACGCTTCTTTTGAAAGCGTTTGATTTAATATTACTCAATAATTTCTGCTTCGATGGCATTGTTTGGCTTATTTTTTCTCTCAGCCTCCCATAGAAGAAATTTGTCCACTTCCTTCATTAATTTTGGCAGAGCTAGTGACAAAATTGCCAAGTCGTCAATGACACCTATACCTAAAACCGCAATTTCAGGAATAAGGTCGATGGGAGAAATCACATACAGCATACCCAAAAGTGGCAAAATAATGTCCATGGATTTTGCAGGATATTCTCCTTTGCGCCAAAGCTTCACCATACGGAAAACATCAGGAATCTTGCTCAAAAATCCTTTGTGCTTAATGGCTTCTTTGACTAAATGAATTTTAGAATACTTCATTTTCTTTAAAATAAATTGTTAAAAGTTTCTTCCAAAGTTAATCAAATAATTTGCCACTTTTTCCCAAGGAATTGTTAATTAAATTTAAAGAAAAGTTAGGGCGCAATTCCTTTAATTAGTTGGTGAACACTTTCTTGATTCCAATCTTTAGAAGAGTCCTCTTTCATCAGTATTCTAGCATCTTTGTCAAGAATATAAGTTGTAGGGAAAACATTGGGTAGAAGTCTTTCTCCGATTGGGCTTTCTGCAATATAGACTGGCATGGTGTAATTGTTTTTTTTCAGAAATTCAATTACATTCTGTTCCTCATCTTGCATAGCGATAAGGACGAAGTCCATTTTACCTTTTTCGGAATCATATAGCTTTTGGATAGAAGGCATTTCCTCTCGGCATGGCGGACACCAAGTTCCCCAAAAATTAAGAAAAAGCATTTTTTTTCCTTTGAAATTTTTAAGGTTTGTCGATGGAACATTAATTCCTTTGAGGTCGATATCGTAGTCTGCATCAGAAAGATGAACCGCGTCCTCTATTTTTTCTAAAGGAAATAATTGACTGTTAACAAATGTTTTTACTCCTGGTACAAAGGCGTAGATTGCTAATAATGTAAGGAGAATCAGGTATACAAGATTTTTTTTCAGAAAATTCATATTGCAAATTTACAGCAATTCTAGGATTTCGTCAATAACATCTTTTCCTTTGTTTTTTGCGTAATATACTTGCAAGTCATTGTAGAATTCTTCTCTTGGGTAACCTTCTGGATCCGCTTTGAATTTTTTCAATAATTCGGTACCATATTTTGGTCTTGGTCCCCAAACATTTTTTACGCTATAATCTTCATTAAGAATCAAAATCTTAGGTATGGATTGAGTTCCATCTGTAAGAAATTGGTCAATTAAGGAGTGGTCAGCGTCACGAAGAAAGATTTTGGCGTCGTTGCGTCCTTCAAAAAATTTGGAAACAGCAGGAACTGTAGCGCTCGCATCTCCACACCATGGCTCAGAAATGAGTAGGATTTTTCCCTTAAAGTTTTTAGTCGCTAAAGTGGCGACTTGTTCTTCGATAACTTTGAAGGTTTTCAGGGTACGATTCATGCGTTGCATGGCAAGTTCGTAATACTCATTGTGGTCATCACTTGCGATTGGATTGTCAATTCTGTCTTGGGTTACTTTCATGTAATCGTCGAAACTAATTGCTTTATCCCAGTAATTTTTCATTGCTTATAATTTTGCCCAAATTTCGTATTTTGGATTGGATTGTTTTGTGATTTGAGTTACAAAATCTAAAATTAAATGATTGGTAAAATTGATTAAAAAATAGTATTTTAAATTTTAACTAATTGATTATCAATACTGAGTTTAATTTTGAAATTTAAATCAATATGAAAATGTCTATCAAATTCAATTAAAAAGGTTAGATTTCATGACCAATATCATCTTTTTCGATCGTAGAAAATATATTTAGAATTTTCTTGCTTTATTGATTAAATACATATCCGCTAAAACAAATGCAGCCAGATTTTCCACAATAGGGACCGCTCTTGGGACAACACAAGGGTCGTGTCTTCCTTTTCCTTGAAGTGTGATCGGTTGACCGTCTTTATCAATACTTTCTTGCGGTTGAAGAATTGTTGCTACAGGCTTGAAGGCTACTCGAAAATAGATGTCCATTCCGTTTGAAATTCCACCTTGGATACCACCTGAAAGATTGGTTTTTGTTGTAAAATCTTCGTTAAAAAGGTCATTGTGGTCTTTGCCAGTCATCTGAGTACTGCAAAATCCGCTTCCGTATTCAAAACCTTTTGCGGCGTTGATGTTCATCATCGCTTTGGCTAATTCCGCCTGAAGTTTTCCAAAAACAGGCTCACCGATTCCAACGGGCAAATTTTTGATAACACAGGTGACAGTTCCTCCAATCGTATTGCCTTCTTTTTTGATTTCTTTAATTTTGGAAATCATTTTTTCTGCAGTTTCCTCATCAGGACAACGGACATCATTGGATTCTGTTTTTGAAAAATCCAAATCCTGATAGGGTTTCATACAATAGATATCTCCAACAGACGATACATAAGCGTTGATTTCTATATTTTTGGGAATAATTTGCTTGGCTAAAGCACCTGCGACAACCCAGTTAGCGGTTTCTCGGGACGATGACCTTCCGCCGCCTCGATAATCACGGATCCCGAATTTTTGTTCGTAGGTGAAGTCAGCATGAGAAGGTCGGAAACCTGTTTTCAAATGATCGTAATCTTGGGATTTTTGATTTTCGTTACGAATCATAAAACCTATCGAAGTTCCCGTGCTTTTTCCCTCAAATATTCCTGAAAGAAATTCGACGGTATCGCTTTCTTTTCTTTGGGTGACCAGCGTAGATTGACCCGGTTTGCGTCTATCCAATTGTAGCTGAACTTTTTCTAAATCAAGTTCGATTCCTGAAGGGAAATTATTGATGATTCCGCCATAAGCCACTCCATGACTTTCGCCATAAGTAGAAAGGGTTAGGAAGTTTCCGAGATTAAACATAAGACAAAGATAAGAATTAAACCTTCAAGGTTTTCATAACCTTTGAAGGTTCGATTTTTTTTTGATTACAATTTTGGAAACTTTATAGGTTTTACCTATTGCGCATTTATAAAACATTTCGTCACTTCGAGTAGATTTTTGCAAAAAATCGTATCGAGAAGAAGTATAATTTTAATTAAAATTGACTTTGTCAAACTATTTCATTAGGTTTCTTGTTTTCGATACTTTTTCCTCTGAAAAAAACTCAAACTGTCGAATTTTTAAATCAAAATTTTCACAAATGCGCAACAGGTTGGTTTTTTATATAAAGAAGTTATTCCGAAGTTGGGATCTTATTTTCTTGAAGAATAAGTTTCAGTTTTTGTTTTTCTTCATTGGTTATTTTTCGCCAAACGAAACCATCTTTCATCTTATTTGACACCTTTTGTGGAAAGATATTTGCTTCATAATCTTGCCTTAAAAATTCGGGTGAGATTGCTGGAATAGGGGTGTTAAAGCTAAAAGGATAGTCTTTCACTACATTGAATTGCAAATTTCCAATCTTGTAAGTGTGGTATTTTTCGTATGTATAAACTGAGGGTTCATAAAGCTGACTTTTTTCAAAACCTTTCATAATACTTCCTAACCTAAAACTCGGAATCGTTTTTTGAACGATTTGTGGAAAGAAATTGATGAGCATTGCCATCATCATCAAGCCAGAACAAAAGAAAAGAGTTCTTTTTTTATCAAAAATCGGGTAAAACATCACAAAAAACATAACGAAAAATACATCTAAAAAGAATCGATACTGCGCAGAAAAAGCTACGATCAGGATGCTTTTAATCAGCAAAGTAATTGCGATTAGTGTTATTAATTTTGATTTTTTTCTCATTGCAAAAGTGATGAACACTATCCAGCTGAAAAGGAAGAACCAATGGATTTTGGACTTGACTCCATCAAGCAAAAACCAATTTTTGATATAATCCCATTTGCTAAAATTCTCAATTTCTTCAATGGAATATTGCAAATCATACGTTTTGAGAATAGCCATTTCGGAAGACCGTTTCAAAACTTCTTGATTGGGTCTCCATGATAATCCCAAATCGCCAATTTGGACTGGGAAAATTGGATATCCAAAACACCAAATATTCTTAAAGGTAAATAATAATAAGATACCTATTCCGGCTAAAAAAACTTTGAAATTCGATTTTAGAAATAGAATACCATACAGGAAAACTAACATCGGAAGCCAGATCATTGTTGGCTTAATGGCAAAAGTGAAAGCAGATAGAGCAAAGAGTACCCCAATGTTTTTATTTTGATTAAGAATTTCCCAAATGATAATCAGAGAAAAGACAAGAGCCGGAATATCAGTGTTGGGTGATTTTCCAAAAAAAATCAAAACAGGCAAGAACAATAGTTGAATCCAAGATTTCTTTTCTAAAATAAAAATCAAATAGATGGTTAAAAGAACGCTGTTAATTCTCAAAAAAGGGTCAGAAAAATGGGAAAACCCCGCTTGGAAAATATGCCATAGCGACATTTGTCCCAATGTCAGGTCAAGATTCGAAATTCCTTTTACTAATCCATATTCCGTTAGCCATTTGATCGTTGGTACATAGTAGCCAAAATGGTCTAAGACAACTGGATAAGACGAAGCGAAAAATATGATAACAAGAAAAAATAAACAAAATAATTTGATGTTTTTTCCTAAAAAATCTGCGAAATCAAGATATAATTTGAAGAAGAAAAATGCAGAAATACCTATCAATAGACAAACAATTTCCAAGCTAATGCTCATTGGGAAGAAGAATGCAAAAAGCGTCCAGATCAAGGTAAGTATTGCGACTCCAGAAATTAGTTTACCTGTTAAACCTTCCAAACCACGACCCCAAAAAAACTCCGAAATCTTCCCCCAACCCAATAATGTAGGAATAATAAAAATGGTGGAAAAGAATAGGTACAGCATATTTTAGTTCTTGCTAAAATTACAATATTTGTTACGGACTACAAATTCGTACAAAAAGAAAATCCTAAAATATTGTTTTACAATATAATAGGATTTCTTCTAGGTACCTAGCGTACCCAAAATACAGTTTTACTTGCGTTTTCATAACACATTAGAGAACGCTCAAAAGTGCCATTATTACTATATTTGTTAGTTGTTTTTAATTGCATAGTGTTTTATTGAATTTTAAATTGGTTGGAATTTGGTTGGAATAAATTCCAACGGATATTGTATATTTGTTATGTTCAAATTTCAAAAAAATGGCAACTGTTAAATTTCGTGTTTTACACAAAACCGAAAACGCACAAATTTATATTCGTTTTTCTATAAACAGAGATTCTGTTTTTCAGGCTAAAACAGGAAAAATAATTAACGCAAAGTATTGGAGTGCCAAAACTTCACGACCAATACAAACTATTGCTGAAAATAAAATTCTAACAACAGAACTGAATGAATTAGAAAATCATATTTTAAAGGAGTATAATTCTGATTATTCTAAAGGAGTAATTTTTTCAAAAGATTGGTTATCCGAAAAGATAAATTCTTTTTTTAACCGAATTGAAGTTAAAGAGGATGATTCCGTTTTTCTGAATTATCTACAAAATTTTACCGATTTCAAACGTAGCACTTCATCTTATACTGTTTGTACTTTACGGAAATACAACAACCTAAAAGACCGTTTCACACAATACCAAAAAAAGAAAAAGAAAATATTTCTTTTGCAAGATATTGGTGCGAAAACCTTGATTGATTTCAAAAACCATCTTGTTACCGACTGCAACCTAATGGAAACCACAGCAGTCCGATTTATTAAAAATCTGAAAACGGTTCTATTTGATGCAGAACAAAACGGAAAACAAATTCATTATCAGATTCGAGGATTCAGCACAGGAACGACAAACACCGAATACAAAGTTTTTCTATCGTTTGACGAAATTGAGAAAATCAAAGAAGTTCAAAGTATTAACACAGATTGGAATATTGCTAGAGATTGGCTAGTTCTTGGTTGTTATCTAGGACAGCGTGCAAGTGATTTGCTAAGAATGACAAAACGAATGATTTATACCAAAACAGACAGCGAGGGAAACTCATTCCGATTTCTAGAAATTAAACAACAAAAGACAGGTGAAAAAGTTGTTATCCCTTTACACGAAGAGGTAGAAACCATTTTGCAAAAATATAATAATAATTTCCCTCCTTCTTTCGCCAATAATTTTGATTCTAATGCTGTTTTATTTAACAGGCATATCAAAAAAGTTTGTGAATTGGCTGGATTAGATGAAATGATTAAAGGCAAAGTTTACAACGAAAACAAAAAGAAAAACGAAATTGTAGAAACTGAAAAATATAATCTCGTAAGTTCACACGTTTGCAGACGAAGTTTCGCTACTAATTTTTATGGCAACAAATTATTTACTACTCCTCAACTAATGAGTATCACAGGACACAAAACCGAATCTATGTTTCTGAATTACATTGGTAAAACCGCAGACGATTGGGCAATGCAGACCGCTAAGACATTTAGAGAAATTGAAAAACAGAAAAAAGAAAAAATATTATAATTCCCTGAAAACGGAATAAATAAACAAATCAATTACAAAATTGTTCAAATTATGAGTTTACCATTTTATTATTCTTTCAAAGAGTTTAAAAATAAAATGAATATCCGTAAAGTTGCCTAAAATTCACTATCTTTGTGTTAGTCAAATAAATAACGATGAATTTATTTAGTTTTACAGCTCATTTTGGTACAGAAGAAGATTGCAGAATTCATTTTT